>NZ_JBVJUY010000006.1:109079-267683 GCF_055604165.1 Streptomyces sp. NPDC037242 | reverse complement strand
CCCCCCCCCCCCCCCCCCCCCCCCCCCCCCCCCCCCCCCCCCCCCCCCCCCCCCCCCCCCCCCCCCCCCCCCCCCCCCCCCCCCCCCCCGCGGCGTGGATCCGTACTCCGTGCACCCGGCCGTGGCGCCGGATGCCGGCCGGGTGGCCATAGCCGTATCAGGCCGGTCCACTCTCACCAGCGTCTGTCGATGGCGCATCTAGACCGCTCCCGTACGGCCGTTCAGCACGGCCTTACGTGCGCTGAACGGGCGAGCACCGCCTCGCCCGTCGGCGGCATCCGCATGAGCGACTACCTGACGCATCATCGAATGAGAGCCGGACCATGCATTCTTCGATCACCGACGTAACACCCCCTGCCCGCACCACGCTCTCCGGACTGGTGGGCAACACCCCTCTGCTCCGCGTGTCAGAGCCCCTCGCCCCGGCGGGCCGCGGCTTCTGGGCGAAGCTCGAAGGCTTCAACCCCGGCGGCATCAAGGACCGACCCGGCCTCCACATGGTCGAGCGCGCCCGCGCCCGGGGAGATCTCAGGCCGGGTGCCCGGATCATCGAGTCCACCAGCGGCACCCTCGGTCTCGGCCTGGCCCTGGCCGGCATGGTCTACGGCCACCCGGTCACCCTGGTCACCGACCCCGGCCTGGAGAGGTCGATGACCCGGCTGCTGACCGCCTACGGGGCCCAGGTCAATGTCGTGTCCGAGCCGCACCCCTCCGGCGGCTGGCAGCAGGCCCGCCGCGACCGCGTCACCCAGCTCCTGGCGCGGCACCCGGGCGCCTGGTGCCCGGATCAGTACAACAACCCCGACAACACCAGCGCGTACACTCCGCTCGCCCTCGAACTGGCCTCCGAGCTGGGGCACATCGACGTCCTGGTGTGCAGCGTGGGCACCGGTGGGCACTCCGCGGGCATCTCCCGCGTCCTGCGGCAGCTCTACCCCGATCTGACGCTGGTGGGCGTGGACACCGTGGGTTCGACCATCTTCGGCCAACCCGCCCGGACCCGGCTGATGCGCGGCCTCGGATCGAGCATCTACCCCCGCAACGTCGCCTACGACCGGTTCTCCGAGGTCCACTGGGTCGCCCCGGCCGAAGCCGTGTGGGCCTGCCGCCGGCTCGCGGCGTCCCACTACGCGACCGGCGGCTGGAGTGTCGGCGCGGTCGCCCTCGTGGCCGGATGGCTGGCCCGGACCCTGCCGAAGGACACCCGGATCGCAGCGGTGTTCCCCGACGGACCGGAGCGCTACCTCGCCACGGTGTACGACGACGACTACTGCGCGGCCCACGGCCTGCTCGACTCCCCTCCGGCCGCCGAGCCCGAGACGATCGGCCGCCTCGACGAGAAGGAGGTCACGCGCTGGACGCGCTGCGCGGCCGTGGTCGACCCGCTCACCCTCGACGCGGCCGCTGACGCTGACGCTGCGGCTACCGCCACTGCTGCGCAGGAGCCGGGCCGATGAAGGGCACCCTCGCGCAAGTCCGTACGTACGAGCGCAGCGTCCAGCTGTTGATGGTGAACCAGTTCACCATCAACCTCGGCTTCTACATGCTCATGCCCTACCTGGCCGCGCACCTGGCCGGGCCGCTGGGGCTGGCCGGCTGGACGGTCGGGCTGATCCTCGGCGTACGCAACTTCAGCCAGCAGGGCATGTTCCTGATCGGCGGGACACTCGCGGACCGCTTCGGCTACAAGCCGATGATCATTGCGGGGCTGGTCCTGCGCATCGCCGGTTTCGCGACCCTCGGGCTGGTCGATTCGGTGCCCGCGCTGATCGGCGCCTCCGCCGCCACGGGGCTGGCCGGGGCCCTGTTCAACCCGGCCACCCGGGCGTACCTGGCCGCCGACGCGGGAGAGCGCCGGGTCGAGGCCTTCGCACTGTTCAACGTCTTCTACCAGGCCGGCATCATGCTGGGTCCGCTGGTGGGCATGGTGCTCACGGGGGTCGACTTCCGCGTCACCTGCCTCGTCGCGGCCGGGATCTTCGCGCTGCTGAGCATCGTGCAGATCCGGGCG
Source organism: Streptomyces sp. NPDC037242 (assembly GCF_055604165.1). Classification (NCBI taxonomy): domain Bacteria; kingdom Bacillati; phylum Actinomycetota; class Actinomycetes; order Kitasatosporales; family Streptomycetaceae; genus Streptomyces; species Streptomyces sp. NPDC037242. The sequence goes on along the minus strand of NZ_JBVJUY010000006.1, from coordinate 265,672 downwards.
CTGCCCGCCCGCCGGGGAGATGACGCCCCGGTGGGGCGGGACGGCCGGTCCGAGAGCGTGCTCACCCAGTGGCGCGGCATCCTGGCCAACCCTCCGTTCCTCCTCTTCTCCGTGGCCATGATCGGTTCGTACGTCATGACCTTCCAGGTCTACCTGGCCCTCCCGCTGGAAGTCCGGCGCCTGGGCGGCGAAGGCCTGTCGGGCACGGCCGCAGTGGCCGCGCTCTTCGCCGTGTCCGGGCTGAGCACGATCCTCTTCCAGACCAAGGTCACCGCTTGGTGCAAGGCCCGCATGGAGCCGGGCCGCGCGCTCACCTGGGGACTGCTGACCATGGGGGTGGCGTTCCTGCCGATGCTGGCCGCCACGGCGGTGCCCGTACCGGGCGGCGCGATAGGAGCGTGGCTGCTGGCCGCGGTGCCGCCGGCGCTGTCGGCACTGCTGCTGGCCCTGGGCACGATGATCGCCTACCCGTTCGAGATGGACACCATCGTCCGCCTCTCCGGCGACCGGCTGGTGGCTACGCACTACGGGTTCTACAACACCGTCTGCGGAGTCGGCATCGCACTCGGCAACCTGCTCACCGGCGCCGCGCTGGACGCGGCCCGGGCCGCCGGGGTGTCCGCGCTCCCGTGGCTGGCGCTCTTCGCCCTCGGCCTCGGATGCACCGCCGCCCTGTACGGGCTGCACCGCACGGGCCGCCTCGACCCACCCGCCCGTGAACCACGGACGGAGGCCGTGGCCGCCTGAGGGGGCCGGAACCGGCCGGGGCCGCCGTCAGCCAGGCGTCCTCGGCCAGTCCCAGGGCCCCCACACCAGCGCCGGGGCGAGCGTCGAGGACGCCTTCGACTCCTTACGAAACGCGGATGTCTACGGGGAGCCGCGCCCGGGGCAGGACGCCCGGCGGCGCCGGATGCGAGGCTGGAGCCCATGAGCACGCAATCCCCTCCGGACCGGATCCTCGTCGTCGACGACGACCCGACGGTCGCCGAGGTCGTCACCGGCTACCTGCGCCGTGCCGGACACATCGTGGAGCAGGCCGCCGACGGCCCGGCCGCTCTGGACAGCGCCGGGAGGCAGTGGCCCGATCTGGTCGTCCTGGACCTCATGCTCCCCGGCATCGACGGCCTGGAGGTCTGCCGCCGGCTGCGCGCGACCGCACCCGTACCGGTGATCATGCTGACGGCCCGCGGGGACGAGGACGACCGGATCGCGGGCCTGGAGCTGGGCGCCGACGACTACGTCACCAAGCCGTTCAGCCCGCGCGAGCTGGTGCTGCGGGTCGAGTCCGTACTCCGCCGCAGCCGAGGCGCCGCCGAGAGCCCGCCCTCGGCGGCCCGGACCCCGCTCTGCGGCGGCGGGCTCACCCTGGACCCGCAGACGCGGCAGGCCACCAAGAACGGCAGCGAACTCACGCTGACCTTGCGGGAGTTCGACCTGCTCGCCCACTTCCTGACCCACCCGGGCACCGCGCACACCCGCGAGGAGCTCGTACGGGACGTGTGGGGCTGGGACTTCGGAGACCTGTCCACCGTCACCGTCCACGTCCGCCGCCTGCGCGGCAAGATCGAGGACGACCCCGGGCGGCCGGAGCTGATCCGCACCGTGTGGGGAGTCGGCTACCGGTTCGAGGCCGAGCCGGACGCGGTGAGCGGGGCGGAGGAGCGGTGAAGGACCTGCTGCTCATCGCCGCCTTCGCCCTCGGCGGCGCCGCCTGCGCCGGGCTGCTCGGCGCCCTCGCCCTGCGCCTGGTACGGCAGCGCTCGGCCGCCGTCTCCCTGATGGTGGTGGCCGCCGTCACCGTGACCGCCATGCTGGCCGGCACCCTGGCGGTGGCGCGGGCGATGTTCCTGTCCTCGCACGACCTCACCGTGGTCACCCTGGTCGTGGCCATGGCCGCCGTCGTCTCCCTGCTGACCGCCTTCGTGCTGGGCCGTTGGGTGATGGCCCGCAGCCGTGAACTCGCCCTCGCCGCACGCGATTTCGGCGAGGACGGCACTTTCCTCGCGCCACCCGCACCGGCGACCGCCGAACTTGCGACGCTCTCCCGCGAACTGGCCGTCACCAGTGCCAAGCTGGCCGCCTCGCGCGAGCGGGAGCGGGCCCTGGAGTCCTCGCGGCGCGAACTGCTCGCCTGGATCTCGCACGATCTGCGCACTCCGCTGGCCGGGTTGCGCGCGATGTCCGAGGCGCTGGAGGACGGGATGGTGGACGACCCGGCCCGCTACCACCGTCAGATCCGTATCGAGGTCGACCGCCTCAACTCGATGGTCGGCGACCTCTTCGAGCTGTCACGCATCCATGCCGGATCCCTCACCATCAACCCGAGCCGGATCTCCGTCCGCGACCTGGCCGCCGACGCGCTGTCGGGGGCCGACCCGCTCGCCCGGGAACACGGCGTACGGCTGGTGGGCGAGGAGATCGCGCACGTGCCCGTGGAGGTGGACGGCAAGGAGATCGCCCGGGTCCTGTCGAACCTGCTGGTCAACGCCATCCGCCACACCCCGGCCGACGGCACGGTGGCGCTGGCCGTCGCCAGTCGGGCCGACGCCGTGGTGCTGTCGGTCACCGACGGCTGCGGCGGGATCCCCGACGAGGACCTGCCGCGCGTGTTCGACACCGGCTGGCGGGGCAGCGCCGCCCGGACTCCCCCGGCCGGCGCGGGGCTCGGGCTGGCGATCGTACGGGGCGTCGTCGAGGCGCACGCCGGCCGTGCCGACGTACGGAACGTGCCCGGCGGCTGCCGCTTCGAGGTCACCTTGCCCCTCAAGCCGGTGTGATCGGGCGGGAATCCGGGCAGCGGGTCGATCGCCCCTCGGCCACCGAAATCCAGTGGAAGCGCGCTCCCGCGTGCCGTTAGTGTGCTCCCGCCCGCAGTCACCCCGTCAAGGACGTGCCGTTGTACACCAAGTGAGACACCCCGAGCGCTGAACCGTCGCGCGTCGCACCTGTGCGACGTGCTCCTTTTCGCTGCGGTCTTCTCACTGGAACCGGTGTATTTCTGTGTCCGAAACCTGGGTGGTCATGCCCACCTGCCTGCCGATAATCCTCCGCCGTTGCCACAGGTGTGCCTCCGGGCGCTTCCGGGCGGACGGCAAGTTCCGTGTCAACGCGAACCACAAGCTCCTCGACGCCTGGCTCCTCGCGTTGTGCACCGAGTGCGGGGACACCACCAAGCTCACTGTCCTGGAGCGGGTGAACGTACGCTCCGTGCAGCCGGGGTTCCTGAACCGGATGCACGACAACGACCCCGGCCTGGCGGCCGAGCTGCTCCAGGACCCCGTCCTGCGGCGCCGCAACCACATCGCCCTCGACTGGGACAACGCCTGGCGCCTCGACACCGGCGCGCCCGGCCGGCCGCATCAGACGCACCGGCCGGAGGGGGAGGCGATCGAGGTGTCGGTCCGCTTCACGGCGCGGATCCCCGTGCGGCCGGTGCGGCTGATCGCCGAGGGCTTCGGCCTTTCGCGAGCCGAGGTCGAGAGGCTGCTCACCGAAGGGAACCTCGTGTCGACGGTGCGCCTGAGCGGCAAACTCTCGGGCGACTTCACCTTCACGCTCAAGCACTGAGCCCTTCCGGCCCGGGCCTGTCCGGCGGTATCCGACCGCCGGGCAGGCCCTCGCGCTGTGACCGGCCGGTCCACGTTGGCCGGGCGGCCTGCGCGGGTCCGGCGCGCGTGTCACTCCGGATCGTTACGGATGCCTTGCCCGGCGTACCCGCCGCTAGCCTGTCGACCGCGTCCGCCAGACCGACCAGCCCGGACCCCGGGGAGCAGCCATGCCGACGACCGCCACCACCGACCGGCCGACTGCCCCCGTACTCGGGCACCGTGAGCGCGAGGTGCTCCAAGCGGTCGGCTGCGGTCTGCGGGACGACGAGATCGCCGCCGCGCTCGCCATCCCCGAGGACGCCGTCGCCGGACACCTCGCGCGGATCCTCGTGAAGCTCGGTCTGCGCGACCGGGCCGCCGCCATCGTCCACGCCTTCGACTGCGGCATGGTCGTCCCCGGCTGCGGCCCCCGTACGCAGCCGGTGAGCCCGGTGCTGCGCGCCCTCGGCGGCCGGGCACCCGGGCCGAAGGTACGGATCTCCGTACTCGGACCGCTACGGGCATGGCAGGACGAGCGGCCCCTGAATCTGGGGCACCTGCGCCAGCAGGCCGTACTGGCGGCCCTCGCGCTGCGCGCGGGCCGGACGGTCAGCCAGCAGGAACTGCTCGACGGGGTATGGGGGATGGAGCCTCCGGTCACGAATGTGGTGCCGGTGTACGTCTACCGCTTGCGCAAGACCCTGCGCATCGAGGACAGCCCGGACTCGGTGATCGAGCACGCCCGGTGCGGCTACCGGCTGGCCACCGGAGCGGTCGAGGTGGACGTGGCGCGCATGGAGGGCCTGGTCGCCGATGCCGCTACCGCCGATCGGGCGGGCGACCGGACCGAGGCGGTCCGCCTGTGCTCCCAGGCGCTGGACCTGTTCCGCGGGGAGCTGCTGGCGGGACTGCCCGGGCCCCTCGCCGAGTTGGAGCGGCTGCGGCTCGCCGAGCGCAGGATCGCCGTGGCTCAGCGGAAGTTGGAGTGGCAGTTACGGCTGGGCCAGTGCGCCGAAGCAATCGCCGAGCTGTTCTCGCTGTCCACGGCGCATCCCCTGAACGAACCGGTGGCGGCGATGCTGATGCGCGCGCTGTACCGCAGCGGCCGGCAGGCCGATGCCTTGACCGTGTTCGACCGCGCCCGCCGCCGCCTGGCCGACGACCTTCAGGTGCCTCCGAGTCCGATGCTGCGGCGGACGTACCAGATGATCCTGCGCGGGGACGAGGCCGGCCTCGGACTCGTCCGAACCACGACGCATCTGCCACCATCCGTCAACGGTCCCTCCATTCGGGGCCGTTGACGGATGTGGGAGGGAGTTCGGTCACGCAGCCTGCCGACCGGCTCGCTGACTACCAGGCGGACCAGACGCCGTTGTACCACTGCTCGTGGGCGCTGTCGTTGTGGTGATCCATGTTGAAGTCGACGCGGTAGTTGTTGACGTGGTTGGCCGGGTAGGTCCAAATGCCGGCGGACTCGTCACAGACGTAGTCCCAGTGGCAGATCGACTTGACGGGCACGTTGCCGAAGAACCTGTCGGCGCCGGCGAGCGGGGCGCCGATGATGCCGCCGAACGGCACGGACCCGCCGTTGGCACCGGGAGGGGCCTGGCGCTTGGGGTCCGCGATGAGAATGGCGTTGACGTTGCCGAACGTCTGCCAGTTCTCGGTGACCCAGATGTGCACCACCGCGGCGCCCAGGGAGTACCCGCCCATCTTGACGTGCTGGTCCGGGCACGCGGCACGCTGGTTGCGGACCAGCCGGTTCAGCTCATTGACGCCTGCGCGGGCGCTCGCACCGTTGGGGATCCTGGTGGGGTACCCGACGTGCTGCTGGATGTTGCCGGAGAAGCCGTCGTCGTTCCAGGAGCTGCCGGTGCCCCCGACGACGATGGTGTAGGTGCCCTCGCACGAGGCTGCCGCTTGCGCCGTGGCCGTGGCCCCCTGCGTCGCCGAAAGCCCGACCGTCAACAGGAAACCGGCTAACGCGGCCGCGATCCTTCGTGTTCGCATTCTGTTCTCCCCATGTAGTCAACCGGCCTGCGCGCCCGCTGTCCGATGCGGTGCGGTACGCGGTCGGCCGAGGTCACCGGACGACAGTGGCAGCGCCCGATGACATCCCGATGAAACCGGGGCTTTACTAAACGGACCGACGGTCCGTATGCTTTCACCCATACGGACTGCCGGTCCGTTTCCTTTCCCATGCCGAGTCAGGACGGAAGCCTTGAACATGACCGCATCCATGCCCACGCCCATGACGGCCGCGGAGCTGTACCGCCACGGTCTGCGACTGCTGCTGGCGAAGGACGTGCCCGCCTGGGTGGAGCTGTGGGCCGTCGACGGCGTCCTGGAGTTCCCCTTCGCACCCGACGGCTGGCCCGTGCGCCTCGAAGGCAAGGCCGCGGTCGGCGAGTACATGCGCCACTACCCCGACCACATCGACCTCCACGACTTCCCCGACGTGACGATCCACCAGACCACAGCCCCCGAGACGATCGTGGTCGAGATGCGCGGGGTCGGCCGTCTGGTCGAGACCGGCGGCCCCTTCAACATGACCTACATCGCCGTGGTCACGGTCAAGGACGGCCGGATCGCCTCCTACCGCGACTACTGGAACCCCCTGGCCGCCCAGCAGACCGGCGCCGACTTCGCCGGAGCGACCCGATGAACGCCCCCCACGCCCCCCACACCACCCTCGTCATCGGGGCGACCGGCACCACCGGCCGTCGCGTCACCGCCGGGCTGATCGCCGAGGGCCACCCCGTCAAGGCCGCCAGTCGAAGTGCCACGCCGATGGAGGGCGCGCAGGCCGTCCGCTTCGACTGGAACACGCCTGCGACCTGGGCCGATGCCCTCGACGACGTCGGCCGCCTCTACCTCGTCCCGCCCGTCGGCTCCCCCGACCCGGCCGCGGTCATGCTGCCCTTCCTACGCCGGGCCCGCGCGGCAGGCGTGCACCGCGCGGTGCTGCTCAGCTCGTCGGCGATCCCCGAGGGCGGTCCGGCGGTGGGGCAGGTCCACGAGGCTCTGCCCGGCCTGTTCGACCAGTGGGCGGTGCTGCGGCCCTCCTGGTTCATGCAGAACTTCGCCGACCCGGCCCCCCACGCGCGCAGCATCCGTGAGGAGGGCGCCATCATGTCGGCCGCGGGAGACGGCCGCGTCGGGTTCATCGACGCGGAGGACATCGCCGCCGTCGCCGTACGCGCCCTGGCCGACGAGGGGGCGCCGAACACCGACCTGATCCTGACCGGGCCGCAGACGCTGAGCTACGCCGACGTCGCCGCGATCATCGCTGAGGCCACCGGGCAGCCCGTGGTGCACCGGCGGCTGACCTTCGAGCAGCTGCGCGACCGCTGGGCCGCCGGAATACCGCTGGAGTTCGCCACCATGCTGGCCGAGATGGACCGCGCCATCGCCGGGGGCGCGGAGGACCGTATCTCGGACGCCGTCCAGCGCCTCACCGGCCGCGCCCCCGGCACGTTCCGCGCCTTCGTCGAACGGGAGGTGGCGTGAGGCGGCCGATGTGCCGGGCGCCTCACGCCCTGCCATAGCGCGTATCTTCGACTGGCTCGAGGACACCACCTGACCACCGAAGACCAACGAGGAGGGCCCGTGGCCCAGCGCACTGAACGCACAGAGCGCGCGGACGCCCTGCGCAACCGGGAAGCCGTCCTGGCCGCGGCCGATGCCCTTTTCGGCGCCAGCAGCAGCCCCCAGAACGTGTCGATGGACGACATCGCCGCGGCCGCGGGCGTGGGCAAGGGCACCCTCTTCCGCCGCTTCGGCGACCGCGCCGGACTGATCGGCGCCGTGATCGCCGCCCGCCTCGAACCCTTGCAGCAAGCCGTGCTGGAGGCGCAGGACGCCGCCGGGTCCGCACCGCGCCAGCGGGTGCTGGACCTCCTCGACGCCTCGCTCCGCTTCAAGATCGAGAACCGGAACCTGATGTCGGCCGCGGAGGACGCCGGGCTCAGCAGCCCCTACCGGGCCGGACACTACGGCTGGTGGCACGGCATCCTTCGTACGGCCCTGGACCAGGTGCCCGGGGTCCACGAGGCGGATTTCACCGCCCACGCGCTGCTGGCCGCCATCCGCGCCGACCTCGTGGCGCATCTGATCGACGACCAGAAGATGACGCCCGAAGGCCTGCGGGCCTCCCTCGCGGCCCACGTCGACAACGTCCTCGGCGGCAGTTCCGAGCCGCCGACGGGCGGTGGCCGGTCCGCGGTGCCAGGCTGAGGTCGTACGCGACCCGCGAAAGGCAACCGTCATGATCACCACTGACTTCGCTCCCGGCTCCCCCTGTTGGCTCGACCTCGGAGCCCCGGACGTCCCGGCCGCCGCGGCCTTCTACGGCACCGTCCTCGGATGGGACTACGAGTCCATGGGCGAGGGCGAGGACATGGAAGGCGGGATGTTCCGCAAGGACGGCAAGATCGTCGCCGGGCTCGGCAAGCTCACCGAGGGGGGTGCGCGCTCGGCCTGGATGATCTACTACAGCGTCACGGACGCGGACGCGACGACCCGGGCCGTCGAGCGCGCCGGCGGCACGGTGCGGGTGGCGCCGAGGGACCTCGACGAATGGGGCCGGATGGCCCAGTACACCGACCCGCTGGGAGGCCAGTTCGCCGTCTGGCAGCCGGGTACGAACAAGGGCGTCGACCTGGTGGACCAGCCGGGCTCCCTGTCCTGGACCGAGCTGTACACGAGCGACGCCGCGGCCGCCAAGGAGTTCTACGGCGGTGTCTTCGGCTGGCAGTACAGCGACATGGAGCTGCCCGGCGGCGGGGGCTCGTACGTCCTGATCACTCCGGCCGGACTCCCCGAGGAGCGCATGCACGGCGGCCTCATGGAGATGCCGAAGGAGAACCTCGCGCTCGCGGGCGGGCACGCGTACTGGCACCCCGTCTTCGCCGTCACCGACTGCGACGCCGCGGTCGCCAAGGTCACCGAGAACGGCGGCAGCGTACAGATGGGTCCCGAAGACGCGGAGGGCGTCGGCCGGCTCGCCGTCTGCCTCGACCCGTCGAACGCCGACTTCGTCCTCCTCACCCCGACCTCCGGCTGACCTCGGACCGGACCGGGGCAGCAACCGGAGGTCGCCCGCGCCGAGTTACAGTGTTTGAATGTTGCATATTGCGCGGTCGTGGGTCGAAGGATGGGCCGTGGCCCGAGGGATACCCGAGCCGGTGGACGTGCCCTGGGGACTTCGGATCGAGGTCGGACAGCCGACTCAGACGGTCCGCCACGTCCTGCTCGACACCGACGCCGCAGCCGCCCGCGGGCTCATCGGCACGATCACCGAACCCACCACCTGCATCAAGGGATTCCTCCCACCGGAGGACATGGATCCCTGGTTCTCGTCCGACTGGGAGCCCACCGATCCCTGCTTCCTGATGGCCGTCGATTTGCGCCCGTCGCGCGTGCGTGCGCCGGACGGGTACACCACGACCGTCGAGACCGCCGATGGCGTCACCTACGTGCGGATCCTGAGCGCCGATGGGGAACTCGCCGCGTGCGGCCAGACCGGTCTGGCCGATACCGCCTGCGTCTTCGACCAGATCATCACCGAACCGGCCCACCAGCGCCGTGGCCTCGGGACGGTGGTGATGGGCACACTCACCGACGCGGCCGTCGAAAGCGGGGTGTCCACCGGCATTTTGGGCGCGACCGTCGAGGGCCGGGCGCTCTATGAGGCGCTCGACTGGAAGGTCCTCTCACCCTTGACCGGATACGTCTACAAACCCGCCGCCTAGGGGGTGCGGAGCGACTCCTTCGGGGGGCGCTCGCGCAGGGCCCCGTACGCGATGAAGTAGGCCGGGATCCGGTTCAGCCAGCGCGAGTCGGTGACGAGCTCCGACATCCGCTCGGCCCGTCGGGGGTTGCCGAACGCCGTGCGGCCGGCCAGCAGTGGTTCGATGACCTGCCTGTGGGCGAGGCGCTGGAGGCCTTGGGTCGCCACCGTGGTGGGCCAGCGCCGGTGTTGGACGCGGCGCACGTCGCGCAGTCCTACGGTGCCCTCGCGCAGCGGACGCACGAGGTAGCGGGCCGCGGCCACCGCGTCCTGGACCGCGAGGTTGATGCCGATGCCGAAGACGGGTGACATCGCGTGGGCGGCGTCGCCGATGCACAGCAACCCCGGGCGGTGCCACCGGCGCAGCCGTTCGAGCCGTACGTCGAGCAGTTTCACCTCGTCCCAGGAGGTGACGGCCTCGCTCCGGTCGGCCAGCCACGGGGCCGCGGCCGTGAACCGGGTCATGAAGCGCTCCAGGCCCTCGGCGCGGCGCTCGACGTCGGTCCCCTTGGGGATGAGCGCGGCGCACTGCCAGTAGTCGCCGCGGTCGATGAGTGCGGTGAAGAACCTGTCGCCGAGGCCGCCCACGAGTCCGCTGGGGTCGTCCTCGCGGCGCGGCAGCCGGAACCACCAGGCGTCCATGGGGCACGGGAAGCCTTCCAGGCCGAGTTCTGGCAGCGCTCTGGCCAGTGAGCCACGGCCGTCGCAGGCCACGGTGAGGGTGGCCCTGAGCTCGCCGGTGCTGCCGTCCGCGGTGCGGTAGCGCACGCCCGTGACCCGTCCGCGTTCCATGAGGAAGGAGGTCGCCTCGGTGTCCATGCGCAGGTGGAAGGAGGGTTCCCGGGCGGCTTCGTCGGCGAGGAGGTCGAGCAGGTCCCACTGGGGCACCATCGCGATGTAGTTGTACTTGCCCTTCAGCGCCCCGAGGTTCCCGACCGTGACCAGGGAGCGGTCCGGCCCGATGGGCAACTGCACCGAGTTCACCCTGCGTTGGGGCAACTGCGCGAACCGTTCGGCGAGGCCGATGTCGTCCAGCAGCGACAGGGTGGAAGGGTGCACGGTGTCACCGCGGAAGTCGCGCAGGAAGTCGCCGTGCTTCTCCAGCACCGTCACCTCCACACCCGCCCGGGCCAGCAGCAGTGCCAGCACCATGCCGGCCGGCCCGCCTCCCACCACGCAGCACGTCGTGCGCTCCACGGCAACCACTCCCTTCGCGGGCATCGGGTGCGCCCCAAGGGACGTATACCGCACTGGGGGCGGCGAATGGTGCTCTCTATGCTGACGACATGATCGACGTACCTCTTTCCGCGCTGGAAGTCGCGATGGTCCAGACGGGCTCCCGGGCCCTGGACACCCTGCGCGACACGGCCGCCTTCGCACAGGGACTGGAACGCCTCGGCTACCACCGCATCTGGTACGCCGAGCACCACCACTCGCCCGCGATCGGCGCGTTCCCGCCCGTCCTGCTGAGCGCGCACGCCGCTGCCTCGACCTCGGCCATCCGGCTCGGCTCCGGCGGGGTGCTGGCCCCCAACCACGCGCCCATCACGGTGGCGGAGCAGTTCGGGACGCTGGCCGCCCTGCACGAGGACCGCATCGACCTGGGCATCGGCCGCGGTCCCGGCACCTTCGACGAGGCCACCGCGCGGGCGCTTCGCCGCGGTGCCGGGCCGGCGACGGACGCCGAGTACCGGGAGGACATAGCCGCGATCCTGTCCTTCCTCGTCGACGAAGTCGCGCTCGGCCCGCTGCCGGAGCCGTGGCTGCTGGCCTCCAGCACCGCGGGGGCCGCCCTCGCCGCGGAACTCGGCCTGCCGGTCGCCGTCGCGCACCACATCCGGCCGGACAACACCCTCGCCGTCCTGGACCGCTACCGGTCGGCGTTCCGCCCGTCCCGCTGGTGCGAGCAACCCCGGGTGCTGCTGTGCGTGGAAACGGTGTGTGCCGAGACGCAGGAGGAGGCCGCGTGGCGGATCGGCCCCATGGACGTCGTCAAGGCCGGGCTCCTCAAGGGACTGAGCCAGGACCCCTTCCCCACGCCCGCGGAGGCCGCAGCGCACTCCTTCACGGCGCAGGAGCGCCAGGCGCTCGATGCCTTCCGTGCGCAGCAGGCCGTCGGGACGCCGGAGACCGTCGTGCACCGGCTCGCGCAACTCGTCGATGGGACCGGGGCGGACGAACTGATGCTGACCACGCCCGTCTTCGACCTCCACGACCGCATTCACTCCTTCGAGCTCATCCGGAAGCACGCCGGGGCGCCTTCAGCACCGTAGGAAGGGCAACCTGCCTCCGCCTCTTCCCCCCCCTCATCCCCTCTTTCAGGAGCCACCTCACCCATGGCACGCTCACTCGACGGCCTCACTCTCGTCCCCGTGGCCGACCAGGCGCCCGGCCAGGTCGGCCGGCAGACCCGGTTCGAATACCACGAGCAGGAGGGCCGCGTCTGGGCCGAATACTCCGGCGGAGAGGTGGTCAGGGGCTACCTGGTCGGCACCCGGGCGCAGGACACCGTCGACTTCCGCTACGTCCAGCTCCGCGCCGACGGCACGACCGCCTCCGGGCACTGCGTCTCCCTCGTGACGGAACTCCCCGACGGCCGCGTCCGCCTGGAGGAGACGTGGACGTGGGAGTCCCAGGAAGGCAGCGGTACCAGCGCGGTCGAACAACCGCTGTCCTGAGGGACGGGTGCCGGGACGAGACGGGCGGCTACGTCCGGTTCACGGAGGCCACGTCGCGGTCCAGTTCCAGGGCGAGTACCCGGTCGTGGGCCTCGTCGGCGATCTCCCGGGCCTGCGCGAACCGGCGCAGCGCGACCGCGGCGGCGCCGTCGGCGGCGTTCACCCGCCCCATCCCCTGTAGCGCCCTGGCCTCGCCGCGCCGGTCCCGCAGCTGCCGGGTCAGGTCGAGGCTCCTGGCGAACGACCGTGCCGCGGCGCCCGAGTCGCCGGTGTCCAGCTCGGCCTGTGCCAGACCGCGCCAGGCGTACGCCTCGGCCCGCCGGTCCCCCAGCTGCTGGAACTCGGCCAGCGCCTCCTGGAAGAGGGGGACCGCGTCGCTGACGCGCCCCTGGCCGGTGCGGACGACCGCGAGGCTGCGTCGGGCCTGCGCGGCGAGTCGGCGGTCCCCAGCGGCCCGCAGCAGCTCGACCCCGTCGCCCAGCCGCTGTGCGGCCAGCTCCCACTCGCGCCGGTTGCGGTGGACGATGCCCTGCACCAGCATGACGGCGCCCATGCCGTGCTCGTCGCCGGACGCCGCGTACCCGGCCATCGCCTCTTCGTACGCGGCCAGCGCCTCGTCGGGACGGCCCAGGTCGCGGAAGAGCGCGCCGTTGTCGAAGAGCGTGACCGACTCGGCCCAGCGGTCGCGCGACCGGCGGGCGCCGGCCAGGGCCAGTTCCACGGCGGTTCCCCAGTCGTCCCAGATGGCCAGCATCTCGAAGAACGGTGCCCCGATGTGGGTGAGTTCCCACGCCGCGCCCCAGAACTCCCGCTCGAACGCGAGCCGTACGCACGCCACGACATTGTGCCGCTCGGTGATGAACCACACGACCGGCTCCCGGAGCAGACCGTCCAGGTGACCGGCCTCGACGGCGTGGCGCGGATGCGTGCTGACCTTGCGCAGCTCGCCGGGCTGGAACCGCTCCTCCGCCGCCGCCGCGAGCGTCAGGTACGCGCCCAGGAGCCGACCCGTCGCAGCCGCGGCATCGGGCTCGGGCTGCTCACGGGCGAGCGCGCGCAGCAGGTCGTGGAAGCGGTAGCGGCCGGTACCGGTCTCGTCGGGGCCCACGGCGTCGAGCAGTTGCGCGGACACCAGCGCGTCGAGATGGCGCTCGGCCTCGCGCAGGGAGACGTCCATGAGCGCGGCGAGCGACCATGCGGCGAAGTCGGCTCCGGGGAAGAGCCCGAGCAGCCGGAACGCCCGCTGCTGCGCCTCCGGCAACCCCTGATAGCTGATCATGAATGTGGAGCGTACGTCGAGGTCTCCGATTTCGAGGTGGTCGAGCCGGTCGCGCTCGTCGGCGAGACGGTCGGCGAGGCCTGCCAGGCTGAGGTCGGGCCGCTCGGCGAGCCGCGCTCCGGCGATGCGTACGGCCAGCGGCAGATGCCCGCAGAGCGCCACCAGCCGCCGCGCGGCCGACGGGTCTCCCGCGATCCGGTCCGCGCCCGCGACCCGGCCCAGCAACTCGACGGCCTCATCGGGCTCCAAGAGGTCGAGCACGATCGCGTGGGCTCCTTCCAAAGTGCTCAGCGGAGCACGGCTGGTGACGATCACCGCGACATCCGGGGTTCCCGGCAGCAGCGGCCGCACCTGCCGGGGCCCGTTGGCATTGTCGAGGACGATGAGCAGCCGCCGCCCGGCCGTCAGGGTACGCAGCATCTGCTCGCGGTCGTGCTGGGAGTCCGGGATCGTGCGCGGTTCTGCGCCCAGCGACCGCAGGAAGTTGGCCAGTATCTCGGTCGGTTCGGCGGGCAGGGGGTCGTACCCCCGTAAGTTCGCGAACAGCTGCCCATCGGGGAAGGCCGCCGCGGAGCGCTGCGCGACCCTCACCGCGAGCGTCGTCTTTCCCAGGCCCCCCTTGCCCGCGATGGTCACGAGCGGCCCGGCCGACCGGCCCGGGGCCCGTAACAACTCCCCCAGTCGGATGAGTTCGGTGGAGCGACCGGTGAAGTCCGGTATGTCACGCGGCAGTTCCCGCGGCACCGGATGGCCGGGCCCGGTGGATGCCGTACGGCCCGCCTGATGCCATACGAGCGCTCCGCCGAGCAGCGCCGTCACCCCGGCGGACGCGTACTGGACCGGCCCGACCTCGCCGAAGGCCTGCCATCCGGCTGCGGCTGCGGCGAACGCCCCGACGGCGCCTGCCAGACCCGAAAGCCACCGTGCTGCGCCTGAGTTCACGCGGCACATGATAGCGAGCGCCCCATGTCCGCGCGGGGCTGATTCAGGCCGATCGGAGCCGCCCGGGCCGGCTACCCGGGGAGGCGGAAGCCGTTGAAGAGGTCGTCCATGCCGCGCAGGGCCAGGCGGGCGGGGGTGGCGCGGACCGCGAGGTCGCGGGCGGCCGCCGCGAGCGGGTTGCGGAGGGTGCCGAGGCGGCCGACCCGGCGGGCCCGGACGCGCACCGCGTCGGTGCGGTCGCGGCGGGCGGCGGTGTACGCGGCGAGGGCGGCCGGGATGGGGTTCGCGCCGGGTCCGCTGCCGCCGATGGCGTCGATGGCATTGCTGTCGCCGTCGCCGATGTCTCCGGCCGGGAGCAGGTGCGCGAGGACCACTGCGTCCTCGATGGCCTGGCAGCCGCCCTGGCCGAGGTTGGGGGCCATGGCGTGGGCGGCGTCGCCGATCCAGGCGATCCGGCCGTGGTGCAGGGTGGGGAGCGGGGCGGCCAGGTCGTAGAGGTCGTTCTGGAGGATGTCGGCGGGGTCGAGGCGCTCGATGCGGTCCAGCAGGGCCGGAATCGGGTCGTGCCACGAGCCGAAGCGGCGCCGGAGTTCGGCGCGCGGGTCGGCCGATCGGGTGCCGGCCGGGACGAGCGCGGTGGCGTAGAGGTAGTACCGCCCGTCGGAGAGCGGGGTCACGCCGAACCGCTCGCCCCGCCCCCAGGTCTCGCTCATGGCCGGCACCCGGAGGTCCGGGGCGTCCACGATGGTCCGCCAGGCGATCTCACCGAGGTAGTTCAGGCCGGGGTGGGCCGGGAAGCAGGCCTGGCGGAGCGGGCTGTGGATGCCGTCGGCGGCGACGACCAGGTCGGCGGGCAGGTCCGCGCCGGCTTCCGTACGGACGACCGGGCCGCCCGCGGTGTCGTCGACGGCGGTCACGGCGGTGCCGTAGCGCAGGGCCTGCGGCGGCAGGGCCGCCGCCAGGGCGGCGGTGAGGGCCGTACGCGGAACGGCGATCGGGGCCATGCCGTAGCGGGCCGCCATGTCGGCGGTGCCGGTCCGGGTGAGCCACTGCCCGCCGGCGCGGCGCACGCCCATCGAGGTGGGGATGGCGCTGCCGGCGGCCCGGGCGGCGTCGACGCCGATGGCGTCGAGTGCGCGCAGGGCGTTGGGGGCGAGACCGATGCCGGCGCCGGTGACGGGGGGCTCGGTGGCGCGTTCGCAGACGGTGACCCGCCAGCCCCGGCGGTGCAGGGCGACGGCGGCCGTGAGGCCGCCGATTCCGGCTCCGGCCACCACTGCGTGACGTTTCGGCATGGAACACCTCTCCGTTCGGGCTCCCTCTACACTTGCAGAGCCCTCACTCTACAGCTGTAGAGCCTGGCCGTGTCCAGCCCCGGCCGACGTCCATACGGAGCGCAGCCCCTCGGCGGCGGAGGCCGCCTGGGCAAGACCCGCCCGGTAGGCCGGCTGCCAGTTCGCGGGGTCGTGCAGGTCGGAGCCGAAGGCCCGTACCGCGTCCGGGTCGGGGCCGATGGTCACGACCGTCCGCGCCCCGACGGCTGCCAGTTGCTGTTCGAGCTGCTCGCGGGGGAACAGGTGCGCCAGCGGCTCGATGACGACCAACGCGCGGGCTCCGGCCGCCAGGTCGGCGTTCGCCCCTGCGCGCAGGGCGCCGTCCATGTAGTGCCGCCCGTGGATGGTGACGGGCGGATCGGCCCCGGGGAAGGCGCTGCTCGCGGCCACCGCCTGCACCAGCGGCACGCCGCTGCCGCGGTCCCACACCACGGGCTCACCCGTGGCCGCGTCGACGGCGGTGATCAGCAGACGCCGGTCGGGCCAGACGTCCGTAC
Organism: Streptomyces sp. NPDC037242; assembly: GCF_055604165.1. Classification (NCBI taxonomy): domain Bacteria; kingdom Bacillati; phylum Actinomycetota; class Actinomycetes; order Kitasatosporales; family Streptomycetaceae; genus Streptomyces; species Streptomyces sp. NPDC037242. The sequence goes on along the minus strand of NZ_JBVJUY010000006.1, from coordinate 249,564 downwards.
CGATCAGGGCGCCCCGCGTCGCGAGGAGCGCCCGTTCGGCTTCGGGGTCGGCGTGATCGATGGCGATCCGGCCGACTCGGCGCCGGGCCTCCGCGGGTTCGAGCCCAGCTTCGCCGAGTACGGCGAACACGGAACCCAGTACGTCGGTGTCCACCTCGCGCGGGGGCGCGGCCGGGGTCGACCGGCGCGACGGAGCGGCGAGCCCGTCGAGGTCCTGGCCGGTGGTCAGGAGCGCACCGACGATCGCACCGGCCGACGTGCCGACGGTCAGGTCGGCTTCGCCGAGGTCCACGCCACCGCGGCGCAGGCCGGCCGCCAGGCCGGTCATCCATGCCGTACCGGCCAGGCCTCCCGGGCCGAGTACGAGTGCCCGGCCGAATGCCGCTCCGGTATCGAGATCCACGAGTTCGCTCCCCCGTCGTCTTGTGGTGATCAACACGATCGACGGTAGGACCTCAACCAGTCTTCAGGTCAAGCGTGCCGCGGTGCCCTCGAAGGCCGGGGCGAGGCGATCGAAGCGAGGAAGTCGTCGACCATGGCGCTCTGGACCGCGACGGGGAACCGGCCGGGGTCGAAGAGAGCCTGGACGACGAGTCCGTGGACGAACGCGACCGCGGTGGCGGAGAGTTGTTCCGGGTCGGCGTCCGCCTGCAGCTCGCCCAGCCCGTGAGCGGCCTCGAAGTGCGGGCGGAGCGTGGAGCGCAACCGGGTGTACCGGTCGGCCTGCTCCGCGCCGAGGCCGTCGTCGGCGAGGGCCAGGTCCCAGGAGCTGACCCAGATGCGGTTGCGGGCGGCGCCGTCCGCGGTCAGCGGCAGGATGTCCAGCAGCATGGCCCGTACGGTGGCGAGGCCCTCGGCGGGCCGCTCGCGCCGGGGGCGCTGCGCCGTACGCCGCTCCAGCAGGTCCAGGGCGTGCGCGACCAGGGCTCGCTTGGTCGGGAAGTAGTGCATGAGCATCCCCGTCGAGACGCCCATGTCGGCGGCGACGGCGCGCAGCGTCAGCCCGCCGAATCCCTTGTCGGCGAGGACGTTCCAGACGGCCTGGGAGACGTCCTCGCGGCGGGCTTCACGGTCTCCGGGTGCGGGTGGCATGCTGCTACCTTACCTACCGAACGCTCGTTACGTACCCATGGAGTGAGGAACCCGTGTTCGAACTGTCGCTCGGTGACAATGGCCGGCTCCGCCCCCTGGAGCCCTGGCACGCGCAGGAGTTCCTGGACCACATGGACCGCGCCCGGCCGTACGTGGACCCCTGGATACCCTGGGCGACCTTCAGCACCGACCTCGACTCCGCCGCGGCCACCCTCCAGCGCTACGCGGACCAGCAGGCCAAGGACACCCGCAGGATCTACGGGATCTGGCTGGACGGCACGCTGGTCGGCGGGGTCATGTTCCCGAACTTCGACGCCACCACCGGGGTGTGCGAGATCGGCTGCTGGCTGGAGGCGGCCGGCGCGGGCCGCGGGCTGGTGACCGGGGCGTGCCGGGTGCTGATCGACTGGGCTTTCGGGCAGCGGGGGATGAGCCGCGTCGAATGGTGGGTCGCGCCAGGCAACACCCGCAGCGTCGCAGCGGCGCGCCGGCTCGGGATGACCCGCGACGGTGTGCTGCGACAGCGCTATCCGTACCGGGGCGTGCGCCAGGACACCGAGATCTGGTCCCTCCTGCGCGAGGAGTGGTCGGGCGCTTCGCCCGCCGAAGGGGTGGCCGAACGGGTGGCCGCGTCCGACGACAAGGCCCGGATCGACGCGTTGATGCACGTCTTCCTCGGCGCGTTCACCAACACCAACGGCAGCCGGCCGGACCTCGCCGTCGTCCGCGAGGTGTTCATTCCGCAGGGGACCATCATCAGCAACACGGGGGACGAGCCCGCCGTCTACGACCTCGACGCGTTCATCGAGCCGAGGCAGCGGATCCTCACCGACGGGACCCTGACGGAGTTCTCCGAATGGGAGGTCTCCGAGCGGACCGAGATCCTCGGGTCGATCGCGCACCGGTTCAGCGAGTACCGCAAGTCCGGTCTCCGCGACGGCGAGCCGTTCGAGGGCGGCGGCCGCAAGACCACCCAGTTCGTCCGGACCCCGGACGGCTGGAGGATGAGCTCGATGGCCTGGGTCGACATGTAGGGCTTCCCCGGGCTTCCCGGCCGTAGGAGGGCACGGTGGTCCAAGATGGTCTTCCGCAACCGCGCACAGGGAGGCCCGCCGTGTCCAGAACACCGCAGGAGATCTTCGGGAGCTACGTCCACGCCGGCACCATGAGCCGCGATGCCGATGCCCTTGCCGAGTGCTTCACCGCGGACGGCGTCCTGGAGGCACCGCTCATGCCGGGCGGTGCCACCTTCCCCAGACGGCTGGTCGGCCGCGAGGAGATCCGTAGCGCGATGGCGGCGTACTACGAGCGGCCGGTGGCGGACGACAGCGCGCCGAACTTCGAGAAGTCCGGGTACGTACTGCACACCACCTCCGACCCGGACGTGTTCATCGCCGAGATCGACACGGTCTTCGACGGGGACGGCGTGGAGGTCGCCGTCTCGCTCGTGCAGATCTTCCGCATCCGGGACGGGAGGATCGCCCGCCTGCGCGACTATTTCGCTCCGGAGCTGATGAACTGACGAGCCGATGGGCTCATGGGCTCATGAGCCCACGGCCGTCGAAATATTCCGCGGCGGACCGGCCGGTGGACGTGCAGAATCGCCCCATGGTGTACATGCAGGCCTTCCGGGACGCCGTCGACCGCTGGGCGGCCGGCGGTCCCGGCGAACCAGCGGGCGATCTGGCCGTGCAACTGGGGCTACGGACGGCAGTGCTGCTGGAAGGACTGAGCGACCTCGCGGCAGTCGACGCCCTGACCGCACGGCGGGGCCGGGACCTGGCCGCCGAAGGCGTCTGCGTCCTGCCGATGGGCGGGGCCATGAACGTCGGCCGCTACACCGGTCTCCTCGGGCCGCCCGGGCTCGGTCTGCGCCTGAGGGGACTGTGCGACGTGCGCGAACAGCCCTTCTACGACCGCGCCCTGGAGCGGGCCCGGGCCCCGCACGAGGGCTTCTTCGTGTGCGTGGAGGACCTGGAGGACGAGCTCATCCGCGCACTGGGCACGGCGCGCGTCGAGGAGATCATCCGGGCCGAGGGCGACCTGCGGGCCTGGCAGACCTTCCTGCGCCAGCCCGCACAGCACTGCCGGCCCCGGCAACAGCAGTTGCGGCGCTTCCTCGGCACGAAGAAGGGCCGCAAGATCCGCTACGGGCGCCTCCTGGTGGAGACCCTCGACCCCGGCCAGGTACCGGCCCCGCTGGACGACCTCCTCACGAGCCTTTGACCGGCGTACGAAGAGGCGCATCGCCGGTCGGCGGCGGCCCGGCGATGCGGTAACCCACCCCGGGCGTCGTCGTGATGACCGGCGGGCTGCCCAGCTTGCGGCGCAGCCGGCCCACGGTGACGGTCACCGTGTTGGTGAACGGGTCGGCGTTCTCGTCCCATACCTGTTCGAGCAGGTCCTCGGCGCTCAGGAACCCCGGGCTGGCCCGCAGCAGCGCCTCCAGGACGGCGAACTCCTTGCCCGAGAGCTCCAGGGGGCAGCCCTCCCGCAGGGCGGTCCGGCGTGCCGGGTCGAGTTCGAGGCCGGCGGCGCGCAGCGTACGGGCCCGGGCCGCGGGCCTGCGCCGGGCCAGCGAGCGGATGCGCAGGATCAGTTCCGGGAAGTGGAAGGGCTTGGCGAGGTAGTCGTCGGCGCCCAGGGTGAGACCGCTGACGCGGTCGCCGGGCGACCCGGCCGCGGTCAGCATCAGGACCATCGCGCGGTCGTCCCGTTCGGTGATCATCTGGCAGAGCGCGTCGCCGTGGATGCCGGGCAGGTCCCGGTCGAGCACCACCACGTCGTACGCGTTGACGTCCAGCTTGGCGGCGGCGGCCAGCCCGTCGTGCGCGACGTCGACCGCCATCCCCTGGTCCCGTAGCCCCTCGGCGACGACCTCCGCGAGCGCCCTCGCGTCCTCGACGACCAGGATCCTCACGGCGCCCCCTCCCCCTGCTGCCCGTCCGGGCCCGCCGTCGACGGCACCGCGGCCGTCACCCGCAGGCCCCCCTCCGGACGAACGCGCAGGCCGAGGCTTCCGCCGTGCGCGTCGACGATGGCCGCGACGATCGACAGCCCCAGGCCCGAACTCTCCTCCGATCCGGTCCGGTCGGTGCCGAGCCGCTCGAAGGGCTGCGTCAGCCGGTCCACCTGCTCCTGGTCCAGGACGCTCCCGCCGGTCTCGACCACGAGACGGGCCTCGGGGCCGTCTTCCTCGGTCCTGATCCGGATCCAGCCGCCCTCGTGGTTGTGCACGACCGCGTTGTCGATCACGTTCTCCACCATCCGGGACAGCAGCGCCAAGCTGCCCCGCGTCCAGGCGTTCGGCCGGACCCCGTCGTCGAGCGTCAGGTTCTTGGCGGCGATGGCGGCGCCCCGGGCGCTCAGCGCTCCCCTCGCCAACTCGCCGAGCGATACGGGAACCTGGTCGGGGAGCACGCCGTGCTGCGCCCGGGCGAGATCCAGGAAGCCGTCCAACAAGTGGTCCACCCGGTCGAGCTCGGTCCGCATCCGGCCGGCGAGCACGAGGGTCTGCGCCGCCGGCTCCGGTTTCGCGGCGGCCACGTCCAGCGACGCCCGCATCGTCGCCAACGGCGTGCGCAGTTCGTGCGACGCGTTGGCGACGAACCGGCGCTGCGCGGCGAAGGAGGCCTCCAGGCGTGCCAGTAGGCCGTCGATCGTGTCGGCGAGCTCCTTGACCTCGTCGGCGGGCCCGGCCACCGCGAGCCGCTGATGCAGGCTGTCCGCGGAGATCCGCCGCGTCGCCGCGGTGATCAGCCGCAGCGGGCGCAGGACCCGGCCGGCGAGGGCCCGGCCGAGCAGGAGCGAGACGACCGCCATCACCAGCAGCGCGATCACCGAGCCGAAGAGCAGTTGGCGGGACTGCTGTGCGTGCACGTCCGAGAGCTGCCGTTCCAGATCGCGGATGTGCTGCTCCGCGCCCGCCCCGGGGCCGGCGCTCGGACCCGGGCTGGGCAGGCCGGACGGGAGCTGGCCGGGGGCGCCGGTGCTCATGTGGCCGCCGGACAGGAGGTAGGTCAGGGCGAGCAGCCCGATCCCGGACAGGAGGAAGACCGTGGCGTACAGAATCGTGAAGCGCCGGCCGACGGTTCTGCCCGGTGACTTGCCCATGGTTCCCCCCTGTTCGGCACGGCCGGCCGGCAGCCGACCGCACTCAGCATGCCCCGCGCCACCTAACAGCGTCATGACAGCATCCCGCCGGCCGGCCACCGGTCTCAGCCGTCGTGGCGGCCCTGGCAGCCGCAGCCCTGGGCGCCCGCGCGCGGCAGCCCGTCGGTGAACGCGCTCTGCGAGAAGACCGCCAGGACCGTGGCGTCCTCCTCACCGTGGTTGACGAGGGTGATCTCCTTGCCCGCGGGGAGCATGGCGAAGGTGCCCTGGGCGACGGTCTTCGCCCCGCAGCCGCAGGAGGCTTCGATCACGCCCGCGACCCCGGTCAGGAGCAGTTCCGAGGCGCCGTGCGCATGGGCCGGTACGGAGCCGCCCGCGGGGACCTGGATCCGTACGGCGGCGAGCTGCCGGAAGGGGCCGCCCTCGGGGTCGAGTCGCAGCGCGGGGCTCTGCGCTGCGGAGTCGTGGGCGGTGTCGATGGTCATGCCGAACATGGAGGTTCCTTCGGTGTAGGGGAACGATGTGTATCGCTGAGCAGGGGTCAGGGATCAGGGGTCAGTTCGTGGTCGGGTGCAGTTCTGCCGCGCACAGGTCCGGTCCGATGAAGGGCCGCAATCTCGCCGTGGTCCCGGAGGATTCGAGCAGGCCGTCCAGCACGCCCTGGTGGACGGCGCAGACGACCTCGGGCCGGGTCCGGGCCAGTTCGCGGTACGGACAGCCGTGGAGCAGCACCTTGCGCGTGCCGGGACCGGGGCCCGGCTCCTCGCGCGGGTCGAAGCCCATCCGGGCGGCCACGGCGAAGACCTGCTCCGCCGCCGGACCGCTCCCGGCCATGCGCCGCCCCCAGCCGCGTCCGGCTGCGCGGGAGGCGCCCGGTCCCCCGCCCACCGCCTCGGCCAGGGCTGCGGCCAGCTCGCGGAAGGGGGCGTCCGCCGACTCCTCCCCGGGATCGGGGCGGGTGGGGGCGTACCGGAGTGCGGGGCGTCCCCGGCCGCGCCCGGCCGAGGCCGAGGCCGTGGCCGCGATCAGGCCGGCCCCGGCCAGGGCTGCCAGGTGGTGGCGGACCGTGGCGACCGAAAGCCCCGTGGCAGCGGCCATGTCAGCCACGCCCAGCAGGCCGTCCGCCTCCCGCAGCAGGGTCATCAGACGCCGACGCGACGGTACGGCCAGGGCGTGGTGAACACGCTGGGCATCCACACCACGGGGCATTTCGGTCATGACTCGAATTTAAGCGATATCCACCGTTTAAAAAGAGAACGAAGTCCTGCCCTGCAAGGCAGCAGGTCCCGAGGAGCGGGCGTCGCTCACCAGGGGCTGCGGATGCTCACCGGCAGGGCCCGGACCCGGTCCTGGGCGTCCGGGGGCAGCCGCCGCAGCAGGTCCTCGCCGACGACGGCGTCCCGCCTCCAGATCACGACCAGCGACTCCAGCGCCGCCCGTGCGACTTCCGGGTCCGGCCCGGCCGCCGCGGCGGTCAGGACTTCGAGGACCGGGCGGGTCCCGAAGCGCTCCAGCGCCGCCATCGCCCGGATCCGGTCCGCGGCGGGCAGCTCCGGGTCCCCCGCGCGGCGGACGACGTCCCCCGTGGCCCGGGCGTCCTCGCAGGGCAGCACCCACACCACGTACACCGCCTGCACGCACAACATGATCATGTACTGGAGCGGGACCAGGAGAGCCGCCGGCAGGACCGGAGCGAACGGCAGGAGGAGCAGCCAGCCGCCGCGGATGCGCGCCGCACCACCGGTCGGCGGCTCGAAGCGCCTACGGGCCAGGAGGCTGAGCACCAGCACGGTCGCGCCGGTGAGCAGGGGCAGGACCAGCAGTCCCACCAGCATCCCCGTGCCGAACATGGGGACGAAGGGGTCCGATCCCCTGGGCAGGACCGCCACTGCGGCCGCCCAGCCCACCAGGGCCACGGACAGGTACCTCAGCGCACTACCGACCAGCCAACGCCCCGTAGTCATCTTGCCGTTCCTCAGGTAACGCACGGCCTCCGGCCATGTTCCGGAAGTGGACCATACGGGAGGCCGGCCCGGAACCGGACGGCAGGGGGCCCGCTGTCAGTGGCGGCTGGCAAGATCGGCACATGAACAGCAGCACCGGCGCCCATGTCCCGCTCCCGGCCAACCACCGCATCTCCGAGACCTACACCGACTGGGCGCGCATCCAGGATCCGGCCACCGCGGCCACCGCGGAGGGGGTGCTCGGCGAGGCCGGCCAGAAGCGGGGGCGGTCCTGGGAGAAGCCCGGCCGCTTCGTGGACGACATGGAGCGCCTGGCCCGAGGCCTGCCGGATGCCCATCTGCCCTGGTTCTGGGACAACATCGGCCACTGGCTGCTGGAGACGCACCGCCGCTCCGCCGCCCGCGCGTACGGCCAGGCGCGCGCCGCCGAGCAGACCCGCGGACTGCCCGTGGACCCCCACTGGCGGCGGGCCAATGTGCTGCTGTTCGCCCGCTTCGGCGCCCTGCCCGCCACCGAACTCAGCGGACACTGCGCATGGCTGGCCGGCCTCCTCGAACCGGGCGGGGCACACCGTGAGTTCGTCCGCCTGCTGACCACCTGGGCGGCGTCGCCCGGGGAGCTCCCCGCCGATCTGGCCCGCAGGGTCCGGGACTCCGCCCGCGCCGCCGGTCTCGGTACCGAGGAGGAAGCCCGGGTACTGGGTGAACTGCTGGCCGCCGCCGGCGGGAAGGCCGTACCCGACCGGCTGCTCGAAGCGGCGGTCGGCCCGCTCAGCGCGCATCCGCCGGGCGACGCCCAGGCCACGGCCCTGCTCGACCTGTTCCCCGAGTCGAAGAACGACGCGGCCGCCTGGCTGCGGTTGCTCATCGGCTGCGGCGCCGCCGACGCCGCCGCGGCCGGCCGGATCGCCCCCGAGGGCGGCCTTGGCGACTGGCTGCGTCGCTACGCCGCCCGCTACTCGCACCGCCCCGTCGCGGGCGGCGGTGTGACCAGCCAGCCGATGCCGGCCGAACTCTTCCGGCTGGTCGGCCGGTTCGCACCCCTGCTGCGGGCGGCCGGCACCCCCGTGCGGCTGCACGAGGACCGCTACCGGTGGCAGCACCTGGACGCCGATCTGCTGGACCTGTGCCTCGCCGAGGGCGTATCCGTGGAGGATCCCGGCCCGGCCGTCAGCCTGGAGTTCTGGGGCGAGCAGTCGCAGCGCGACCTGAAGGCGATCGCCGCCGACCCCGTCTTCGGACCCCGGCTGGAGGGCAGCGTGCACGCCGGGCTCCGTAGCCGGGGCGGCACCGCCATCAGCCGGCTCCCGCACAACCCCGGCATCGCCGCGGAGGTGCACGCGCGCGTCGAGAAGCTGCTCGACGCCCTGCGTGGCGGCGGTCTCGCGGCCGCCGACGAATCGGTCGACGAACTGCGCGAACTCCTCGACAGGCCCACGGCCATCGCCCTGGACGGCATCGAGGAGGCCCTCGCCGCCCTCGACCTCGCCGGCCCCCTGGCCCGCGCCCTGCGCGCCGGACTGCCCGAGGAACTGGGCTGGCCCGCCCTGGAGCAGGCCGTCGCCGAGTTCCGGCCCGACGAGACCGTGCAGGTCACCTGTACCTGGCCGGTGCTCGCGCTGTACGGGGACACGCGCGCTGTCGCCGTCGATCACGCCGGCCGGCGCGGCGAGCACGTCCTGCAACTGCCCGATGCCTCCCGCTCCCACACCGTGCACTGGGTCGGTGGGCAGTTCCTCGTCTCTTGGGAGGAGCAGGCCGAGGAGGCCGCGGAGCCCGGGAAGGCCGGGGAGAGGTGGAAGCGGTACGCCTACTGGTCCGGGCGGCCCGGCGAGACCTTCGAGCCGCAGGAGTCGTACGGACTGCGCCCCTACGGCGGGAGCATCCAGGGCGGCCTCGGGTACCAGTTCGAAACCCCTGACGGGGGCGGCCGGTTCGACGGCGAACGCGTCCTGCGCCCGGGCGGCCGCGAGGGCATGGGCCACCGCGACTACCAGATGAGCGACGGCCGGACCGTCTGGAGCTCGGAGGTGTTCGGCGAACGCCGCAGCGGCTGGGCCTGCGTCGACCCGGATACGGGCATCCCCACCGGCGACCGCACCCTGCCCGCCTTCCACCGGCCGGCCGAAAACCCGCCCGGTACCCAGCCGTTCGCCGACCACCGGATCCTCGCCGCGCTGCCGGTCGGCGCACCGCCCTCCCCGCTCGGCCAGGACGGGCCGCTCACCGGGTGCCGGGTCCTGCACCGCACTCCGTACGCCGGTCCGTCGCCCCGCGAGTTCGTGCTGGAGTCCGTCGACGGCCGCACCGCCTCCTACCGCAGCAGCCGCTGGGGCCGCCGCCCCTGGGGCGTCCTCGCCCTGCCGCTCGGCGGTGAGGACGCCGTCCTGGCCGGCGAAACCACCGTCCGCTGCCACGCCGCCGAGGACAACTCGCTGCTCTGGCAGGTACGCGGCTTCGCCGGCAGCCGGGATCGCTCCCCCCGTCCGGGCCACCCTCGGTGAGCAGGCCGGGCCGGTTCCGCCGCCGGCCTACTGGCACTTCCTCACCCCCCGCGACGAGGCCTCCTCCGAAGCGCTGCGCGCTGTGACCGAAGCCGCCGCAGGGCAGCTGATGCGGGCCCATGCCGAGGATGGCGGCGAGGCGTCCTGGCCACTGCCCGGCGTGACCGAGCCTGCGGTGCGGGAGGGCGTCCTGCGCGCCGCCCGGCTCGCCGCCGACGTACTGCGGCGTCGCCGGGAACTGTCCCGCCGGGTCGCCGTCATGCGGTCCGGGCCGGTCGTCGACCTGCCCGACGCGGTGCCCGACACCCAGCTCTCCCCCGCCCTGCACGGCCTGCTGCCCGAGCTGCGGGCGTACGACGAACGGCCCGCGCAGCCGCAGCCCGCCCTGCTGACCGCGGTCGCCGCCGATGGCCGACACCTGCGCGGGGAGATCGAGGACGAGGTACGGGTGCTGGCCCGGCCCGCCACCCCGCCGGAGTGGACGGCGCTGCTCGGCGGGATCGACGCGGTGGCCTGGCGTGCCGCCGGCGCCGCTACCCCCGACGAGCAGCGGCGGGCCCTGACCGCCCTGCTCGAAGTGTGGAGCAGGCAACCGTTCGCCGAGGCCGGCAGCGCCTGGCGGACCGGCCGCGCCGCCGAGCCGCGGATCGCCGAACTCCGCTCGGCCGGGGTCACCGTGGCCTCGGGCCCGGTCCGTAGCGGCCTCGCCCCCTTCCTCCAGCGCGCCGCCGACCCGGCCCCGGCCGACGCCGAGGACTGCGCGATCCACACCATCGCCCGGGACGACGCCGCCCGGCTCCGGCGCCTGTCGGCCCTGATCGCCGAGCACGGCCCGCTGCCCGTGCCGGAGGAGGCCGTGGACCTGTTCCGCTGGCGCACCGGCGTGCCCCGCCCGATCGCCGCCCTCGCGCTCGACGGCTTCCCCGGCAGCGCGGACTACGACGTGCACCGCAAGCTGCTGCGCGCCAAGCCGTACAAGGCGGACCGGGCCGCGGCCCAGGCCTACCACGACCTCCAGTGGCGGCTCGGCCCGGGCGGCCGGCGTACTGTGCTCGCCGCCGCCCTGCCCGCGGACCCGGCCGAATTGTGGGCACCCGGCGGGATGACCGCCGCCGCGGAGCGGATGGCCGCCGCCTGGACGGGGCTCCTCGATGCCACCCCGTACACCGACGACGGCAGCCACGCCGCCGCCCTCGCGGCGGACCGCGGCCTGCCGGAGGCCTGGGCCACCGCCCTGCTCACGGGCCGCGCCCCGGAGCCCCTGGACGCCGACGGGGTGCGGAGCGCTGCGACGGCCGCCGCCTGGGCCCTCACCGAACGCCCGATCGGCGATCCGGCCGCGACCGGTGCCCGCGCCCTGGTCGACGGGCTCGCGGACTCCCCGGCCGCTCCCCTCGCCCGCCTGCGGCGACTGGTGGACCGGTCCGCGGCCACCCCGGTGCCGCCCGGCCAGTACGAGACCAACCCGCTCTTCAGCGTCCCGGACCTGGTGACCGAGGCCGCGGCCGCGCTCGGTGTCAGCCGCGAGGCGGCCGCGCTCCACCTCCAACTGCACGCCCTGGGCGGCCCGGCCGACCGTACCGTGCGCCGCTGGAACACCTGGTCGCTCGAACACCACCGCGCCGTCCGCAAGGAGCTCACCGCCGCAAAGGCCCCCCGCCCTGCCCCGCCCGCCCCTGTGGACGACACCGCCGCGGTCCCGGCCCCCGTTCACGAACGCTTCGCCCACGCGTGGGCGCGGCAGGCGCGGTGAGGTGGTAGAAGCGGGCCAGCTCCGGGCGGGCGGCGTAGACCCCTTCCAGGATCACCGCGGCGCCCGGGGCGATCTCACGCCGCCTGTCCGGGGTGTCGGAGTCCTGCTCCACCTCGGCTATGAGGGCCTCCAACTCGGACAGCACCTCCGCTCCCCGGCCGTGCACGACGGCGACTTGTGTCGCATGGAAGACGGCTGTCCACCGGGCGACGGGGCTGCGGTCCCGGCCGCGTCGTGGGTGACCGGCGAAAGCCCGCGCCGCAGTCCCGGCCTCCTCGTACCGGCCCGCCTCGGCAAGCACGGCGATGCGTTCCAGGACCGCCGCTCGCCCGCCGCCGATCTCTCGTCTGAGCAGCCCGTACCCCCGCAGGTGGTCCCACATCGTCCGCATCAGGGTCACAAGGCGAGAGGGTACGGGGATATCGGATCGTGATCCGCCAACTGTCGCGACGACCAGTCTTCGCACCGCCGCCGTCAGGTGACGGTGTCGACCTCGTCCGTGGCCTCCGGGTGTGGGATTGACCCTCTTGGGTGACAGTGGAGGGGTCAGTTTTCCGTGAGGAGGACCCCCCATGTCCATGATCGACAAGCTCAAAGGCCTGCTGAAGGGCCACGAGGACGTAGCCCGTCAGGGCGTCGAGAAGGCCGGAGACGCCTTCGACGCGAGGACGGGGAACAAGTACCAGTCCCAGGTGGACACCGTCCAGGAGAAGCTGAACGAGCAGATCGGCAACCAGCCTCCGACCGACCAGCCGAAGTAGCCCTTGGCGGTGTCGCCCGTGACGGCCGCCATCGAGCCGTCCCGGGCGCCGCCGGGCCTCAGCCGCGCGGGTCGGGGTCGTCGAAGCTCAGTACGGTGTCGACCTCCCGGCGCAGGGCGTGGGCGGTGGGCGGCGGTGCGTAGGCGAGGCGGAACAGCAGCAGTTCGGTCTCGCCCGGGTGCTGCGGGACCAGGGCGGAAAGCCGCTTGCGCAGAGTCTGCAGGATCGCGGTTTCCGTCGCGTCGAGTCCGGTGCCGTCGCCGCGCTCCATGCGGGCGAAGAGGTACAGCAGGACGGTGACGGGCTGGAATCCGAGGCCCAGGGACGTCGCGGTGAGCCAGAGCCGTTGCAGGGCCCTGCCTCCGTCGAAGTGGGCGTGGGAACCGGTCCCGGTGGTGGTGAGGCAGCCGATCGCCGAGGAGCCCGCGAGGCTGGTGCGCGCGCCCTGCTCGAAGGCGCGGCCGCCGCCCATCTGCCGTACGAAGGCGAGGTGGGGCCAGTGCCGGGCGAGGGACAGGCCCGCCAGGTCGGTGCTGTCGGCTTCGAGGGTGGCGATGTCGATGCCGTCGCGGGTCCTGCGCACCTCCTCCGGGGTCCAGCGGAGCTCGCTCATCATTTCCCGGTGCAGGCGCGGGGACAGCATGCGCAGCCGGTCGCCGGCGCCCAGGATGTGCCCGGCCTCCTCCAGCTCCGGACGGTCGGTGATCAGGTGGAGGCGCGCGCCGCTGTCGGCCGCGCAGCGCATCAGGGCCTGCCGGTGTGACTCGTCCAGGGACCGGGCGGGGCCGGTGCGGCGGTTCGTGGCGCGCCGGTCGATCCAGTCGGCCAGTTCGGGCCGCGGTGTGTGCGGGGCCCTGGAGAAGGTGAGTTCGCACACGAGCCCGGGGTCGGCCGGGTCGGGCATGGGGCGTACGTGGCAGGCCCAGCCCGCAGCCCGGGCCGCGAGGTCGATGTTCTCGACGGCCGCCCCGATCGCCAGTTGGGTGGCGGTCCCCTGGAAGTCGAGGAGCGTCGACGGCTGCGTGTCGTCGGTGCGGCAGTGCAGCACGGGTCCGCGGGCGACGAACCTCCAGGGCTGGACGTTCCCGCCCGAGGGGGCCCTGGTTCCGTACGCCACGAGACGGCGGATGCCCTCCTCGCCCAGGACCTCGCCGGGGCCTGGCAGGACGAGCGGGGAGCTCTGCGGCTGCTCGGCCGCAGCCCCTGCCGGGCGCGCCGAGGACGGCGCCGCGGGCGCCGGGCGGGCCTGTGTCCAGTCGCGTACGAGCTCGGCCAGGTCTACGAGGAAGCGCCCCGAGCCGGTGAACTGCCCGAGCAGGACCCGGCGGGCGGTGTCGGTGAGCACGGCGGCGCCGAGGGCCACCCCCGAGGCGAGCTGGGGCCAGGAGGAGAGGGTGTGCCCGATCTCCATCAGTGAGGGGGCCATGCGCGCCGAGAGGTTCTCCGGGCCGAGGATCCGCAGGACGTGGGGGACCTTTTCGCGGACCGGCAGCCCCTTGAGGTCGGCGGCGGCCACGCCGTCGAGCAGGCCGTGCAGCACGGGCCGGTCCGGTTCGAGGTCGAAGCGCTCCACGTCCAGCATGCCGCGCTCGTTGGTCTCCATGAGCACCGCGATTCCGTGTGCGCGGGCGCGCTCCCGCGCGAAGACCTTGATGTAGAGGTCGTCGCACTCCTCGATGAACAGGTCGGCGCGGCCGTCTCCGGTGAGGAACGCGTCGACGTTGTCCTCGGTCAGGCCCTCCGGCCAGACCTCGATGTCGAGGTAGGGGTCGATCTCGTACATCTGCCGTGCGGCGAGGACCACTTTGGGCAGTCCGATGTCCGTGATCGAGGCGCGCAGCCGGTTCAGGTTCGAGAGGGAGAGCCGGTCGAAGTCCGCGAGCCGGAAGCGGCTGCCGACTCCTTCCTGGGCGAGGGTGAACGCGCTGGCGGCGCCCACGGAGAGTCCGGCCACGGCGATCGTCCTGCCGGCGAGGTCGGCCTGTTCCGCCGCCGTGATCTTGTACTGGTTGCGGGACTGGCGCAGTTCGCGGTACTCGGGCTCGGGCAGGACGTGCGCGAGCTGGCGGGACCACGGGTACCAGACCCAGGTGCCGTACTCCAGGGGCGGCTTCCCGCCGAAGTGCCCTTCCACCGCCGTCGCGAGTTCTGCGTCGCCCGGGCGCCAGGCGGGGCGGCGGGTGGTGAGCAGCTCGGCCACCTGTTCGGCCAGGGTGTCGCGGACCGCCGTCGCCTCGCCGCGGGCCAGGATGCCGGTCAGCTCCGACCGTTGGCCGGGGTCGCCCGCGGCGAACAGCCGCGGACGCCAGGGGTTCGCGCCGTCGGCGGTCCCGGCAAGGGAGTTGATGTGCGATTCCAGACTCATCGTGCACCTTCGGCAGATCGTGGTCGGGGCGGAGGCGGAGGCGGAGGCCAGAGCGAGAGGGGCGGCGGCGTCAGGATTCCGGCGCGAGCAGGGAGAGTTCGAACAGCCGGATGCCGAGCAGGCGGGCGCAGTCGCGCAGGACGTCCTCGGCCAGGTGTTCGTGCGAGTTCGCCAGCCCCCGGCCCAACAGGTGCAACGCCCGCGTGAGTCGCGCTTCCCGGTTGTGGAACGCGCTGATCCCGTCGAGGGAGTAGTACGAGGTGGCGCCGGGGAAGGGGACGTCGATCAGGGGCAGTTCCCACCGCCACCGGAATCCGCAGAGCGCGTACGTCTCGGTCAGCCGGGCGGAGCAGCTGGCGAGGATCGCCGTGGCGCCGAGTCCTTCGGTGGCGGCGATCCCGGCGACCATCAGCAAGGGGACGAGATCGCGCCCTCTCCAGTGCGGCGCCACCCAGGCCCCGGCGAGCTCCGCCACGGCCAGTCCCCGAGCGCGGGCCCGGGCGACGGCGGCCGATACTTCCGGGCTGCGCAGGTGGATCTCGGAGGGCAGCTCCCCCTTGACTCCGTGGTGGATGCGCAGACCGCCCACGAGCCGGCCGTCGTCGTCAACGGCTGCCACACAGCTCAGGACGTCGGCCCCGATGCGTGGGTCGCCCTTTCCGAACCTCACCATCGACTGGTGGCCGAGCCGGGCGTACGCCTTCTCCTGCTCGGCGAGGAACTCCTGGTAGAGGCGGTCCTCGTAGTGGATTTCGAACAGTTTGAAGTGCATGGGGCGGCCTCGGGGTGTGGGGGATCCGGCGCGAGGGCCCGGCCGCTGCCCGGCGGCTCAGCACCTGCGGGGCAGCGGGCGGCGCGGGTGGAGAACCGTCAGCGGCGGTTCGTGTCACCGCTCTCCCGACGTCTGCGGCTGCGTCGGCCGAGGGCTCCCGCCAAGCCGACCAGGCCGCCTGTGAGCGCGCCGGCCACGAGGATGCGCAGCAAGTCTTCCATCGAGTACTCCCCTCCGGGCCAGGTCCCGGCAGATGCTTCCATGTGCTCGGGTGCCTGACCGACTACGAACGGGGACACTAGCGACGTGCGGACCGCCTGGCTTGGAAAAATTTGACCTCGCTCCTCACAGGGCGAGGGCGCCCTCCGCCACGCGGGCGGCGGCCATCTGGCCGGGGGTGGTCCCGGCCAGGGAGCGGAACTCGCGGTTGAGGTGGGCCTGGTCGTAGAAGCCGCAGGCAGCGGTCACTTCGGCGAGGTTCGAACCCTCGCGGACGAGCAGCCCCATGGCTCGTTGGAAGCGCAGCACCCGGGCGGACATCTTGGGCGTCAGGCCGACCTGTTCGGTGAACCGGCGGACCAGGTAGCCCTGGCTCCAGCCGACTTCGGCGGCTATCCGGCCGACCGGGATCGCCCCGCCGGCGCGGGCGAGCAGCCGCCAGGCGTGGCTCACCTCGGGCGCGGGGCGCGGGCCGTGTTCGAGCCGGGTCGACAGCGCGATGTCCAGGAGGTCGAACCGGGCTCCCCAGTCGCGGGTGGTGGCCAGTTGCTCCACCAGCAGTCCGGCCCCGGGGCCGAGGACGTCGCTGAGGTCGACCACTCGGTTGGTCAACTCGCTCATCGGCATGCCGAACAGGCGGAAGGCTCCCAGCGGGGTCAATTCGAGCCGGATCGCCTCCTGGCCGCCGGGGTGGTCGCACACCCGGGACCCGTCCTCCAGGCCCGCGATCAGCGAGCCGGTCACCTGGTTGTTCGGGCTCGCGCCGTCCAGCCGGTGGATCTGCGCGAAGGGTTCGCCGAGGCTTATCACGACGACGGCCCGCCCCGTGGGAACCAGCCGCACCCGATAGGGCGAGGCCGCCACCGCCTCCCAGTAGCCGGCGTAGCTGTGCACGATCGGGCGCAACTGGGCGGGCCACGGCCGGGTCACCCGCCACCGGTCACCCACCCGGGTCATCGCGACTGCCCGACCTGCCATGGCTGTGCCTGCGACCACCGGCATGCCCCTCTCCCTCCCGTGGCGCCGGGCGCCAGGCGCCGGCCGGCCCTCGGGCCGGTGCACCTCGCCCCCTGCGAGACCCCGATCAGGTATCAGCATCCCAGAGAGAGCGGCCGAGTCGGAGCGGCGCCGCTCGCGCCGCGGCTCGCACCGGAGCCGCGGCCGATACGGCACGGTGGCGCTGCGGCCCGGCCGTGACGGCCGGGCCGGCGCAGGGTCAGAGTGCGAAGACCGCGTTGCCGTTGAGGGTCGCGGACATGACGCAGGAGTTGGAGAAGGTGTACTTCCAGGCGACGCGGGAGCCCTGCCACACGCCGTCCGCGGTGACGGTGACCGGGTCGTAGTGCATCGGACACGCCCGGTCCGGGTTCGGGGAGTCCAGCAGGCGGTCGAACGTCCCGTCGGTGGAGTTCAGGGCCGCGCAGGCGGCCTCGGGGTCGGGGTGGGTGCCCCGCGCGGCCGGCATGCAGCTGAGGGTGGACGCGCGGACCACGGTGGCCGTGTCGGCGTCGTCTCCCTGTGCGACGGCGATCACCAGGGCGGACGGGGCGTACAGGCTGTCGGGCTGGGCCGTCGCCATGCCGCTGGCACCGATCAGAGAGAGGAGGGAAGCGGCGAAGACAACTGCGATGCGGTGACGCACAACAAACTCGCTTTCGATTCAAAGGTTGAACGCGATATTTGATTTCGATACCACGCCCTGTCAAAGCCCAGAGTGTCCGATGTGAAGGCCTGATGCATATCGATGACCGACTTACGGACACCACGTTCGAATATCGGGCTCCGCACGCGGGTTCGGGCAGCTCACGGGCACCGCACCGACTCCGCCGCCGCATGCGTACGCGAGTGGCGCCCGGCCTTGACGTGCACCCCTGCCCGCTGTCGGCCGCGCCGGGTTCACCGAACGGCCATGGAGCTTGGCCGGATACGTACTGAACTCCCCCACCCCGCATTCCACTTAGGCAAGGCTTGCCTAAGCTGCCTTAGAGTGTCGACATGAAGAAGATCATCCGCATGCTGACGGCAGTGACGGCCGGTCTGGTCCTCGCCGCGCCCGGCACGCTCGCGACTCCCGCAGCGGCCGCGGCCGCACCGGAGAAGGCCTCCAGACTCGAACTCCCGGGGCCCACCGGCGCCTTCGCCGTAGGGCGCGACACCCTCCACCTCGTGGACCGGGACCGCAAGGATCCCTGGGCACCCACGGCCGCCCGGGAGTTACTGCTCTCGCTGTACTACCCGGCCCTCCCGCACACCGGAACCCCCGCTCCCTACATGGCCGTTCCCGAGGCCAAGGCACTGCTGACCGACCGGGGGCAGCTCGGCGACCACGCCACGCCCGAGCGCATCGCGGCCACCCGGACCAACGCGCGGGAGAACGCCCTGCCCCGGCCTGCGATGCGCCGCTACCCGCTGATCGTGCTCTCCCCCGGCTTCACCCTGCCCCGCTCCTCGCTGACCACCCTGGCGGAGGAACTCGCCAGCCGCGGGTACGTCGTGGCCGCCGTGGACCACGCGTACGAGTCGGACGGCACCCTCTTCCCCGGCGGGCGGATCCTCAACTGCACCGCGTGCGAGCAGGTGTTCCCCGACAGGTCGCTGCACCGGGTATCCGACGGGCGGGCCCGTGACATCCCCTTCGTCCTCGACCGCCTCACCGGCCCGGGTTCGACGTGGCGGTACTCCTGGCTGATCGACTCCCGGCACATCGGGATGGCCGGCCACTCCATCGGCGGGGCTGCGGCCTCGGCCGCGATGGCCGCGGATCCGCGCGTGGACGCCGGGGTCAACATGGACGGCACCTTCTTCACGCCGATTCCCGAAAGCGGCCTCGGCGGACGCCCCTTCCTGATGCTCGGCGGCGACCCGGCCCTGCTGCCGCCCGACTTCCCCGACACTTCCTGGGAGGACAACTGGCCCCTGCTGGACGGCTGGAAGCGCTGGCTGACCGTCACGGGAGCGGGGCATCCCGGCTTCACCGACTGGCCGGTGCTCGGTGACCAGGTCGGGTACGCCCACCCCGAGACGCCGCTCTCGGGCACCCGCTCCCAGCAGATCACCCGAGCCTACGTCGGCGACTTCTTCGACCTGAGCCTGCGCGGGATCCCCGCGCCGCGCCTCGACGGCCCGACGGCGGCCGACCCGGAGGTCGTGTTCCACCGCAGGTGATGGCCGACCGCAGCCGACCATGTCAGCGGATTTGACCCGGGATGAACCGGGATGTCATGGTCGGCTCGTCGCCAAGTCGGACATACCCCCACAAGGTCCGGCGTTCAGGCTTGTTCGATGACATGTGACGGAGGTGGTCGTTGTGTTGTACGGCGAACCTCCAAGTTGCGCGCATCTTCTTCCGCTTCTGACGCTTCTTCCGCTTCTTCCGCGCTGACCGGCTGATCCCTCCCCCAGCCGCCTCTCAGCCATGGGCCGGCCGCTGCCCGGCCCTCCGTCGACTTCTTCACCGAAGCCCCGCCCCGGTGCGCCCCGGCGGCTCCGAGCCGCTCCGTTGCCGCACCCGCAACACAGCGAGAGTTCATGAACCTCAGCGCACGGCGGGACGGCTCGGGGTTCCGCCCCCGTCACACCGCACGCATCGCCGTCCCCGCACTCCTCCTCGCCCTGACGCTGCTCTTTCCGCGGCTGCTGCCCAACTGGCCGGGCAACCTCGGCAGCCTCGCCGAGACCCTCCTCCCGTGGCTCGGCATCCCGGTGGCGATCCTCCTGGCGTGGGCGGCGGTACGCGGCTCACGTCTGGGGAAGGCCGCGGCGCTGGTGCCCCTGGTGGCCTGGTGCCTCCTCTTCGTACCCGCCCTGGCGATGGCCCCCCGTACGGGGCACGCCGACTTCAAGGCCCTGACCTTCAACGTCGGCGGGGACCGCACCACGCCCGAGGCCGTCGCCCGGGAGGTGATCGCCACCGGCGCCGATGTCGTCGCCCTGGAGAAGGTCCCCCTGTCGGACATCGCCGGATACAAGAAGGCGCTCGCCGGGACCTACGGCCACCACACCACCGGCAACACCCTCGGACTGTGGTCGCGCTACCCGCTGCGCGAGGTCGAGGAGCTGGACCTGGGCGGCGCCTGGCCCCACGCGATCCGGGCCGTCGCCGCCACCCCCGGGGGCGATACCGCCGTCTACACGGTGCGCCTGCCCTCCGTACGGGTCCGCGCGAGCGAGGGCTTCACCATCGGGCGCCGGGACGCCGCCGCGGCCGAGCTGGCCGACCGCATAGCCGAGGACCCCGTCGGACGCGTGATGCTGCTCGGCGACCTCAACGGCAGCCTCCACGACCGCGGCCTGGCCCCTCTCACCCGCCACCTCAAGCCCGCGCAGGAGGACGCGGGCCGCGGTTTCGGCTTCACCTGGCCCGCCGCCTTCCCCATGGTCCGGATCGACCACGTGCTGCTGCGCGGCCTGGAGCCCGCCACCACCACCGTCCTGCCCGACCTGGGCAGTGACCACCGGCCCGTCCTCACCGGGCTGCGCCCCATCGCGTGATCGGCGCCCGGTCCGGACCGGCGGACCGGCGGACCGGACCGACGGGCACGGAGTCATGCGTACGGGCCGCCCCGGATGCGCCCGCCGCCGGATGCGCTCACCATCGCATCGAGGGGGCGGAACGGCCGAGGCCGCGGGCGGAGGAGGAGCCGTGACGCATCTGGCTCGGATTTCCCTGGCAGACGGTGGCTACCTGCTGGTCGAGACGACGCCGACGACAGAGGGGCCTGTGAAGGCCGGCCGCATCGGCGAGGTCATCCAGGAACTGCCCAAGAGTCTGCAATCGGCCCTGGGTTCGGTGACGGACGCGGCCGGCGCCATGCTCGACCAACTGCGCAAGGCGAGCCCCGACGCGATCAAGATCGAGTTCGGTGTCGACCTCGCGTTCGAGGCCGGAGCCGTGATCACCAAGACCAGCACCAACGGCCACCTGCGCGTGACGATGGAGTGGAAGAAGAGCAGCCCCTCGGGTGCCGAAGCACGCGCGGACTGATCCGTGGACATCACCGGCCGGCCTCCGGACGGAGGCAGCGGCGACAGCGACCAGGACTCCCGCGACGCGGGACTGCTCCGGGCCGTGGCCCAGGTCCTCGGTCCGGACGACCAGGTGGTCGGCGTCGGCTTCCTCGTCTCCGAAGGTGTCCTGATGACGTGCGCGCACGTCGTACGCGCCGCGGGCGCCGAGCCCGGCGACAGCCTGCGGCTGGCCTTCCCGCACCTGGAGGGCGTACCCGAGGTCGAGGGGCTGGTCCTGGCGGACGCGTGGCGCGCCCCGGAGCACGAGGACGTGGCCGTCGTACGCCTGGCCACCGGCGCCGAGGTCATCGCGGGCGTCGCACCGCTGCCCCTCGGCTCCGCCGCGGGCTCCCGGGGCCACAAGGTGCACTCGTTCGGGTTCCCGGCCCAGGCCCCCGTCGGCGGCCACTTCGGGTACGGCACGGCCGGCGCCCTGCTGCCCGCCACCGAGGGCCGGGCCGCCCACCTGCAACTCACCGGCGCCAACGACCTGACCACCGGGTTCAGCGGCGGGCCGGTCGTCGACGAGACGACCGGCCTGGTCATCGGCATGCTCACCGAGATCACGGCCCCCGACGAGCACGAGCGGGGCCAGGCAATCGCCTACGTCACCCCGACCCAGGTGCTGCGGGAGGTCTGGCCGGAGCTGACCGAGCGGGACGTATGCCCCTACCGGGGGCTGGAGGCGTTCGGCGCGGAACACGCCGAGTGGTTCGAGGGCCGCAAGGACGCCGTCCGGCAGGTGCTGGCGAACCTCGCCGAGCAGCAGCGGGTGACGCTGCTCCTCGGCCCCTCCGGCTCGGGCAAGTCGTCACTGGTGCAGGCCGGCGTGCTGCCGGCCCTGGCAGCGGGCGAGGTACCCGGCAGCGACCGCTGGCTGCCCGTGGTCGTCCGGCCCCGGCAGAACCTGCTGCTGGAACTCGAACGCTCGGGACTGCCCGGCGCGGTCGGCGACGGGATCGGCGCGGCCGTCACGCGAAGGCTCAGGACCGAGCCCGGGCGCCGGCGCGTCGTCCTGGTCATCGACCAGTTCGAGGAACTCCTCACCCGGCCCCTGACCGGCCGGGACCGGGACCTGCGCCTGGCCGCCACCGACCAGATCACCACGGCGGTCAAGTCGCACTCCGCGCTCTTCGTGATCCTGGTCATGCGCGACGACTTCTACCCGCAGCAGGCCGCTCTCGCCCCCAAGCTGCTGGAAGCCGCGATGCCGGGGCTGCTCAACATGCCCGGCACGCTGAGCCAGGACGATCTGAACGCCATCATCACGCGGCCCGCGCTGAAAGCGGGCGCCCATTTCGAGCCGGGCCTGCCCGAGCACATCATCGATGACGTCCTGGCCAGCACACCCGAGGGGAGGACCACCCGGCTGGCGCCCGTCACGGTACTCCCCCTGCTGGAACTGGCCCTCAGCCAGCTGTGGGAGCGGCGCCAGGACGGCTACCTCACGAACGACGCCTACCACCGCATCGGCGGCGTCACCGGGAGTCTGACCACCTGGTGCGACACGGCCCTCGATCAACTGGACCCCGATCACCTGCCCATCGCACAGCGCATCCTGACTTCCCTGGTCCGCTCCGCCGACCCGCGCCACAACATCCCTCCCGTCCGGGAGCAGGTCACACTGCAGGAGCTGCGGGAGATGGCGGCCGACCCCGGCGAGGACAGCGGCGAGGGCACCGGCGGCGACGGCAGTGGCAAGGCCGTCGAGGAGGTCCTCGACACCCTCATCGATCACCGCATCATCACCACCCACACGCCGAACGTCTCCCTGGTCCGCAACGCCCCTCCCGCGCTGCCGGTGGCCGAGTTGATCCACGACGCCCTGATCCGGGACTGGGGCACCCTGCGCGAGTGGGTCGAGCAGGACCACCGCTTCAAGGTGTGGCTCGACCAGACCCGTTCGCGGTACGCGCGCTGGGCCGAAGGCAAGGATGCCGGCGACCTGCTCGGCGGAACGGCTCTCGCCGAGGGACTCGACTGGTCGCACCAGCGCCGCCTGCCGGGCAACATCGCCGGCTTCCTCAAGGCCAGCAAGGACCACCAGCGCGCCGCCATCCAGCGCAGCAGACGCCTCAACACGGTCCTCGCCGCCCTGCTCGTCCTCGCACTCGTCGCCGCCGCGGGAGCGCTCTGGCAGTGGAGGACGGCCATCGACCGGCGGGAGACGGCACAGTCCCGCCAGCTCGCCGCCCTGTCGGAAACCCTCATCGACACCGACCCCGACCTCGCCTCGCTGCTGGCCGTCCAGGCGTACCGGACCAAACGCACCCCCGAGGCCGTCGCGGGCGTCGAGGACGCCGCGGTCCTTCCGCTCAAGCGGCGGCTGACGGGCCACACCCGCGCCGTGAACCGGGTCGTCTTCAGTCCCGACGGGCGCACCCTCGCCACCGCCGGGCACGACAACACCGTACGGCTGTGGGACGCGGCCACCGGCAAGAACCACACCACCTTGAAGGGGCACGGCACCGTGGTGTGGTCGGTGGCCTTCAGCCCGGACGGAACCACCCTCGCCACCGCCGAGAACGACAACACCGCGCGGCTGTGGGACATGGCCACACACACCAACCGCACCACCCTGAAGGGGCACACCGCCGCCGTGTACTCGGTCGCGTTCAGCCCGGACGGAACCACCCTCGCCACGGGCAGCCGCGATGCGACGGTCCGGCTGTGGGACGTGGCCTCCGGCAAGAGCGAGGCCGTCCTGAAGGGCCACACGGCCGCGGTGAGCTCGGTCGCGTTCAGTCCGGACGGCGACACCCTCGCCAGCAGCGGCCCCGACAAGACCGTGCGGCTGTGGGACACGGACTCCGCCACGACCCGCAGCATCCTGACGGGTCATACCGGCACCGTGTACTCGGTGGCGTTCAGCCCCGACGGACGCACCCTCGCCACCGCGAGCCACGACTGGACGGCGAGACTGTGGGACGTGGCCACGGGGAAGTCCCGCATCACCCTGGGCGAGCACACCGACATGGTGAACTCGGCGGTGTTCAGCCCCGACGGGCGCACCCTGGCCACCACCAGCCACGACAACACCGCGGTGCTGTGGGACGTGGCCACCGGCAGGTCCCACAACCACCTGTTCGGCCACTACGACGCGGTGGTCTCGGCAACGTTCAGCCCCGACGGGCTGACCCTCGCCACCGCCGGCCACGACACCACCGCACGGCTGTGGGACGTTTCTCCCGGCAAGAACTACGCCGTCCTGAGAGGCCACGCCAACGCGGTGCGGTCAGTGGCGTTCAGCCCGGACGGAGCCACCCTCGCCACCGGCAGTTACGACCGGACCGTACGGCTGTGGGACACGGCCACGCACAAGAGCCGGGCGGTCCTGAAAGGCGGCCCCCTCCAAGTGGTCTACTCGGTGGCGTTCAGCCCCGACGGACACACCCTCGCCACCGGCGGCGTGGACACGGCCGTAGGGTTGTGGGACGCGGACACGGGCAAGAACCGCACCAGCCTCAAGGGCCACACCGGTGCGGTGATCTCGGTGGCGTTCAGCCCCGACGGAGACACCCTCGCCACCGGCGGCTACGACGGCACGGTCCGCCTGTGGGACATGTCCGCACCGGCCGAGAAGGCCACAGTCCTGGCCAAGCACGACGACATGGTGGTCGCGGTGGCGTTCAGCTCCGACGGACGGACCGTCGCCTCCGCCAGCGGCGACAACAACATCCGGCTGTGGGACGTGGAGACGCACAAGAACCACAAAACCTTCAAAGGCCACACCGACACCCCCTGGGCCGTGGCGTTCAGCCCCGACGGACGCGTCCTCGCCAGCGGAGGCCGTGACGGCACCGTCCGCCTGTGGGACGTGACCGGGGGCGGCAAGGACACCATCCTGACGGGCCACTACGACCCGGTGGTCTCGGTGGCGTTCAGCCCCGACGGGCGCACGCTGGCCTCCGGCAGCCAGGACGGGACCGTACGGTTGTGGAACGTGACCACGCGCAGCAAGCGATTCACGATCCCCCAGGCCGACTCCGTGTTCGCCGTCGCCTTCAGTCCCAACGGGCACACCATCGCCACCGGCGGCGCCGACGCCACCGCGCAGTTGTGGGACGTCGTGCTCCAGAAGCCGGCCGAAGCGATCGAGGAGATCTGCCGGTCACTCGCCCGCGACCTGACCGACGAGGAGCGGACGTCCTACCTGCCGGGCCAGTCGGTCGGCCCGGTGTGCCCGACCCCCCGGTGACGGGCCGGAGCCTGCCTCGTCGGGGGTCTCATCCGGAGCGCCTCACTGGCCCACCCGTCCGTCGACGCATTCGCGCAACAGGTCGGCGTGCCCGCAGTGGCGTGCGTACTCCTCGATCCTGTGCACCATCAACTCCCGCACCGCGATCCCCTCCTTCCCCACGCGCTCGCCCAGATCCGAGTGGGCGGCCAGCGCGGCGTCGGTCTCGGCCTGCTCGCGCTCCAGATCGCGGTACGCGGCGTCGACCACGGCCTGCTCGGCCACGGCTCCGTCGAAGTCCCCGTCACGCCGGCCGTACAGCTTGGGCAGCGGGTCGCCGTCGCTGATCCAGTTGCGCCAGTCCCGCTCCACCTCGGCGAGGTGCCTGAGCAGGCCGAGCAACGACATCGTCGACGGCGGAACCGACCGACGGGCCAACTGCTCCGGGTCCAGGCCCTCGCACTTCATCCGCAGGGTCGTGCGGTAGTCCGTCAGGAAGCCGTCGAGCGTCGGGAGCTCACCGTCCGGACCGACTCCTTCGCTGTTGCGGGGGTCGTCAGCCGGGTCCGCCCACATGTCGGGGTAGACGGTCGACCGGGTCCAGCGCGCGGGTTGATCGTTCATGCGCTCCATCCTCTTGCAGGAGGCCGGAGCCCGCCAGTGAGTTTGTCCACGGTGGTACGGGCTCCGGACCCTGCTGACCTCAGCTCTGTCCGTACTCGGTCCACGGGCGGAGCTTCTCCGGGTTGCGGACCGCCCAGATGCGGGTGATGCGGCCGCCGTCGCCGAGGCCGAAGGCCGCGACGGTCACTGCGACTCCGGCGTGCTGGGCGACCAGGCCCGGCTGGCCGTTGACCGTCCGCTCCAGGAGCGTCAGGCCGGGGGCCTTGTCGGCGATGAAGATCAGGTACTCGGCGATGTTCTTGGCGCCCTCGACCGGGCGCAGGACGGTGCCGACCAGGCCGCCGCCGTCGGAGACCATCGTCGCGCCGGGGTCGAGGAGGCCGACGAGGGCCTCGATGTCCTTGGCCTCCCACGCCTCCTTGAAGTTCCTCACCAGGCCGGCCTGTCCGGCCGTCGCAACCGCCTCGGTCCGTGCGGCGCGTAGGCGTCGACGGGCCGAGGTGGCCAACTGGCGGCACGCCGCGGGCGTCCGGCCGACGATCCCGGCGATCTCGCCGAAGGGGTACCGGAAGACGTCGTGCAGGATGAACGCCACGCGTTCGGCCGGGGTCATCGACTCCAGTACGACGAGGAAGGCCATGCTCACCGACTCGTCCAGGGTGATCCGGTCGGCGGGGTCGACCGGCTCCGCCCCGTCGCCACCGCCCGCCTGCCCGCTGAACCACTCCGTACGGTCGGGCAGCGGCTCGGGTATCCATTCGCCGACGTAGCGCTCGCGCCGGGCCCGCGCCGAGCCGAGCATGTCCAGGCAGACACGGCCGACCACCGTCGTCAGCCAGGCGCCGGGCGACTGGATGGCCTCCTGCTGCGGCTGTGACATCGCGTACCAGCGGGCGTACGTCTCCTGTACGGCGTCCTCGGCCTCGGAGAGCGAACCCAGCAGCCGGTAGGCGAGGTTGGTCAGCCTCCGCCGCTCGGCGACGATCGCGCTCAGGGCAGGCTCGGGGCGGTCCTGCCGCAGCTGGGACGGGCTGCTCGTGGGCGTGCTCATGTTCGCGATCGTTCCCTGGTTCGTGTCGTCCGCCACCGCTCTCCACGCCTCGCCTCACATTTCGCGGGGCCACGTCGTCGGAGTACCGAGACAGTACCGATCAACCGCGCGAGGCAGAAGAGGGGTCCACATCATGGCCGCACAAACGACGGCAGTACCCGGCAAGTCCACGTTCGTGCAGGTCGCGATCGCCTTGCAGACCTTGGCCATCTTCTTCCAGGCGGCCACCGCCGGACTGCTGCTGTCCTCGTCCCACGGCGAGCTGCTGCACGGCGTCGGAGCGCGCGTGATGTACGGCGCGTCGATGCTCTACGTACTCGCGGCGATCCTGGCGTGGCGGCCGGGCGGCGGGTCGCCGCGGCCCATTCTGTACGCGTCCGGCTTCCTCGTACTCGCTTCGGTGCAGGTGGTGTTGGGTATAGCGCGCATGTCCTCGCTCCATGTCCCCCTGGGTGTCCTGATGTTCGGCCTGAGCATGCTGGCGCTGGGCCAGACGCTGTCCAACCGCCTGTCGGACCGCCCGCGTCCCGGGGCGGCGTGACCGAAGGCCGGGCTGATCGTTTCCTTGGGTGCCGTTGTGCCGTGCCGTGCCGTACCGGATTGGCCGTGGGGGGATAGGAATCTCCGTATCGATGCAGGGCATCTTGCCAGGAGGGCACAGCAGCGGCCTGGAAGTGAGTAGCATCCCGCAGCAACAACGCGCGGTACGAAGAAAGCGAGCCCGCAATGGCCAACGAGCCCGACACCACGACCATCCAGAACGTGTACGCGGAGCGGTTCGCCGCAGACCTTGAGACCAACCGCAAGGAACAGGACGTCGTTTCCTCGCAGATCGCGGAGCTCGGGGAACGCCTGAAGCAGCTGAAGACGGACGAGAGCTGGCTCTCCGGCATGCAGAGCGGGCTGCCCCCGAAGGCGGAGGACAACGCCGTTGCCGCCGACGGCGATGGCCAGGAGCCGGCGGAGGCGACGCAGGCGCAGGCACCGCAGGCGCAGACGCCGGCGGAGACGACCGGGACCGTCCCCCGGCCCCGGCGCGGCAGGAAGGCGCCGCAGGCCAAGAAGGCCGCGAGCGCCCCCACTTCCGGGACGAAGGCCAAGGCGGCCGTGCGCAAGCCCGCCGTGAAGACGGCCAAGAAGACCGCCGGGGCCGACGGGGACTCGAAGCCGAACGCGACTGCGAACGCGACTGCGAACGCGAAGGCGAGCGTCACGGAGCCCCCGCTGCGTGAGCTCGTCCTCGCCCTCCTGGTCGGCGCGTCCGAACCCCGTATGGTCAGCGAGGTCGCCACGGAACTCGCCCAGACCCACCCCGGCCGGACGCCCTCCACCCAGGTGGTGCGCAACACCCTCGAAAACCTCACCAAGAAGGGGGCGATCGAGAAGGAGCACAAGCAGGGCTCGGTGATGTACACCGCCCCTGTGACGGCGGCCGACCAGCCGGCCACCGCCGTCGCCGCGACTCCCGGGACCGCCCCCGCCGTCGAGAAGGCCACGGAAGTCTAGGACCCCGGCCGGGCGGCCCGTGGAGCACGTTCCCGATGCTGCCGTACCGCCCGGCGGCCGCTCGCGGCCTGCCGCTGATGCTGCCGGGCGGCGGCCGACCGAGGTGACTGCCGCCGCGCGCACATGACATGATCGACTTTCGAGTTACTAACGAGTAACACCTCCCCCCATCGAAAGTCACACCTCAGTGCGCACGTTCGCCACACGCCTCTTACTTCCCGGCCTGACCACACTGGCCCTCGCCGCCACCGGCTGCGCCTCGACAGCGCACACCAACGCCGCCGAACCGGGCAGCCCCGCGAGCCTGGCACCGACGGTCGAGGGCACGCAGCAGCTCGACGTGGCCGCCGCGCCGCAGGGGACGCCCACTCCCACCGCCGTCGCCCGGACCCGTACCGGCAAGGGCCCGGAGAAGTCCTCGCTGAAGGTCGCCTCCTACGACAAGGCCAACGGACGGGCCGTCATATCCTCGGCTCCGCAGAGCAGTTCGGCCGCAGCGAGCCCCTCCCCCACCGCCGGGCAACCCGTCGCGGTGGGTGACGTCATCGCCAGCGCACCGGCGCCCGGCGCCCCCGACGGCCTGCTCGCGAAGGTCACCGAGGTACTCGGCAAGACCGACCGCGGGACCGAGGTGAAGACCGCCTCCACCACGCTGACTTCCGTCCTCAACGACGACAAGGCCGACGGCAAGGTACCGGTCGACCCGGCCTCGGTCACCGTAGAGCCCCTGATGAAGGGCGTCACCTTCTCCTGGGCGAAGGGCCAGGGCGTCCAGTTCGGACCCAAGGGCGCGACCCTCCCCCTCGGCAACCTCCGGCTCGACGTGGACGCCTCGGTGGACACCGCCCAGGACGCCCCCGCGTCGGCAGGGGCGTCGGTGTCCGGCTTCGTCCAGCTGGCCCCCGAGGTGGAGTTCTCGTACGACGGCAGCTCGGGCGGCGGCCGCGGCCCGGGCTCCGCCTTCCTCGGCATGAGCGGGGACTGGTCCTCGCAGTGGGAGCTCAAGGGCCGCGCCGCCGCGAGCACCGGGGCGCCCAAGCGGATCCCGTTCGCCAAGCTGCACAGCGCCCCCGTCATCCAGGTGGGCCCGGTGCCCGTCGTCGTCAACCTCGACCTGACCTGCTACGTCCAGGTGGAGGCGGACGGCCGCGTGACCCTCGACGTCCAGCAGGACGTCAAGGGCGACTTCCGCGTCGGCGGCAGCTACACCTCGGGACAGGGCTGGACCCCCGTCAGCACGTCGGCCGTGCAGAGCTCCCCGGTGAAGGCGAGCGTCACCGCCGCCGGACGGGTCAAGGGCGCCCTCGGCGCCGAGGCCTCCGTCGGCCTGTACGGGGCCGTCGGCGTGACGGCCGACTTCGCCCCGTACCTGCGCGGCGAGGCCGACGCCAAGGCGAGCGCGTCGACCGACGGCAAGACCGCGGTGGACGGCTCCTGGGCGGTGCACGGCGGCTTCGACCTCAGCGGGCAGCTCCACTTCGAGCTGTCCCTGTTCGGCACTCCGGTCATCGAGCGCCGCATCCCGCTGGGCACCCTCAACCGCGAGTGGCTCCTCGCGAGCGGCCGCACCGCGCAGTAGCAGCACGTCATTTCCGCGTCTGCCGGAGGCCCTGGGACCGAGCGTCCCGGGGCCTCTACGCGTCCGTGGGCGGTTCGAGCCTGGTCAGCCAGGCGGCGAGCAGTGATTCGAGCTGAGCCGCCTCCTGCGCGGTGAGCAGGTCGAGCAGGTTGCGCTCGTTGCGCATGTGGTCGGCGAACGCCGCGTCGATGACCTCGCGCCCGGCCTCGGTGAGCGCGACCACCCTGCCCCGGCCGTCGGCGGTCGAGCGGCGGCGCGTGACCAGGCCGCCGCGTTCGAGCCGGTCGATCCGTTTCGTCATCGCGCCGGTCGTCACCATGGTGTGCTCAGCCAGCTCGCCGGGCGCACGCTCGAAGGGCTCGCCCGCACGGCGCAGTGCGCACAGGACATCGAACTCGCCCTCACCCAGTCCGTGCCGCCGGTACACGAGGCAGAGCCGCTCCGTCAGCAGCGGTGCGAGGCGGTGCAGCCGCCCGATCACGCCCTGGGGGCTCACGTCCACATCGGGGCGCTCCCGCTGCCACTCAGCCTGGATGCGAGCGACGTGGTCCATCGTCTGGTCCTGATCCTGGTGCTGATCCTGGTGGTTCGCCTTCACCGGTCCATTATATCTTCCCGGGAAGATATAATAGCTTCCATGGAAGCCAATCTCCGATGGTCGGTGGTCACGGCTGTCGCCCCGATAGCGTGGGGTGCGAACTACTACGTCACCCGCGAGTACCTGCCCGCCGAGTACCCGCTGTACGGCGGCGTGCTGCGGGCCCTGCCCGCCGGCCTGCTGCTCCTGGCCGGGTGCCGGAAGCTGCCCACCGGCTCCTGGTGGTGGAAGTCCCTGCTCCTCGGCGTGCTCAACATGGGCGGGTTCTTCGCCCTGGTCTACGTGGCCGCGCAGCGGCTCCCGACCAGCGTCGCCTCGATCGTGATGGCGACCGCCCCGCTGGTCCTGATGCTGATCGCCTGGGCGGTCCTGGCCGAGCGGCCGGGGGTACGGCACCTGGCCGGCGCCGTCGTCGGAGTCGGCGGGGTGAGCCTGATGCTGCTCACCGCGAGCGTGGAAGTCGACGGGTTGGGACTCCTCGCCTCCGCGGGCGCGATGCTCATGTCCTGCCTCGGCATGGTGCTCGCCAAGCGGTGGAGCGCGGAGGCCGGAGTGCTCGCCTCGACTTCCTGGCAGCTCGTGGGCGGCGGCCTGGTGCTGCTGCCGCTGGCCGTCGCCGTCGAGGGCGCACCGCCGGCCCTCGACCTCCCGGCCGTGCTGGCCTTCGGATACGTCGTCGTCGTGGCGACGGCACTGTCCTTCGCCGTCTGGTTCGCGGGCATGCAGCGACTGCCCGCGGCCACGGTGGGCCTGATCGGCCTCCTCAACCCCGTCACGGGCGTACTGCTGGGCACGGCCATCGCCGGCGAACCCCTCACACCCCAGCAGGCCTTCGGGCTCGTGCTCGCCCTGACCGGCATCCTCCTCGGCCGCCCGACCCCACCCCGCCCCGTACCCAAGGAGCCGACGACGCTGCCCGAACCGGCCGACGGACTTAAACCATTCCGATCGCTTCCTTAAGCGGAACCTAAGACTCACCCACGGGACCCCGAAACGAACGAATGTCCGTTTCGGGGCGGCTAGCGTGCTGCCGCACCCCAACCCCCGGCAATGCAGAGGCAGGCACGCGATGGGCAGCACGACCGGTCACCGGCGCAAGGCGAGTACGAAGGCGAAGGCCGCGGGCGGGCTCGTGGTGGCGGCGGTGATCGCCGGCACGGCCCTCGCCTTCACCGGCGCCGCGCAGGCCACCTCCGTCGGAGCGGTGTACACCAAGGCCAGCTCCTGGTCTGGCGGCTACACCGGCCAGTACGTGATCACCAACAACACCGCGCAGACACAGACGGGTTGGACCCTGGAGTTCGACCTGCCGGCGGGCACGGAGATCGACTCCCTGTGGAACGGCACCCACACGGCCGACGGCCGGCACGTCACCGTCAAGCCGGCGGAGTGGAACAAGGAACTGGCGCCCGGGGCCTCGGTCACGGTCGGCTTCGTCGCGAGCGGCACCGGCAGCCCCGGCGATCCGACGGCATGCCTCATCAACGGGGCCAAGTGCTCGGTGGACCAGGGCGCGACTCCCCCGCCCGGCGGCCGCCCCACCGCCACCCCGACCGCCGCGCCCGGTACGAGCGCTCCCGCGACGTCCTCGCCCACCGCGCAGCCGACCCGAACCGCATCACCGTCGGCTTCGGCGACGACTACGGTTTCGCCCGCGCCTCCCACCGCTCCGGCGGGCGCCGCGCGCTTCGCCCCGTACGTGGACACCTCGCTGTACCCCGCGTACGACCTGGTCGACACCGCGGACAAGACCGGCGTGAAGGAGTTCCACCTCGCCTTCATCACCTCCGGCGGCGGCTGCACCCCGATGTGGGGCGGCGTCACCGACCTCGCGAGCGACAAGGTCGCCTCGCAGATCGGGGCCCTTCGGGCCAAGGGCGGCGACGTACGGGTCTCCTTCGGCGGGGCCGCGGGGCACGAGCTGGCCCTCAACTGTGCGAACGCGGACCAACTGGCCGCCGCGTACGGCAAGGTCGTCGACCAGTACCGGCTCACCAAGGTCGACTTCGACATCGAGGGGGCGGCGCTGCCCGACACCGCGGCCAACACCCGCCGCGCGCAGGCCATAGCGGCGCTGCAGAAGTCGCACCCGGGCCTGGACGTGGCGTTCACCCTCCCGGTGATGCCCGAGGGTCTCACCCAGCCGGGCGTGGCCCTGCTGGCCGACGCGAAGCGGGCGGGGGTGCGGGTGGACGGCGTCAACATCATGGCGATGGACTACGGGCCCGCGTACAGCGGCGACATGGGCCAGTACGCCATCCAGGCGGCGACCGCCACGCAGGCACAGATCAAGGGGGTGCTCGGGCTCTCCGACGCGGCCGCCTGGAAGGCACTCGTCGTCACACCGATGATCGGCGTGAACGACGTCGTGAGCGAGATCTTCACCGTCGCCGACGCGTCCCAGCTCGTGGACTTCTCGAAGTCCAAAGGGATCGGCCGCCTGGCGATGTGGTCCGGCGCCCGTGACCGGCAGTGCCCGGCGGGCGCGGTGAACTACGCCGACGCGACGTGCAGTTCCGTACTCCAGCAGCCCCTGGCCTTCACCAAGGCGTTCGCCGCCCTCCGCTAGGGAGTGTCGTCAACGTGGCGTCGGCCGCCCGAAGGGCGGGGCAGGCCCCGCCGGCCAGAAGGGACTTTGACGACACGACCTAGCCGACGGGGCCGGTCACCGCCAGGCTGCCGTCGGGGGTGCGGTGCGCGCGGGCGCCCGTACGGAAGTGGCCCTCGGCGGTGAAGGAGCGTGCGTTGTGGCCGGGTGCCCGGTAGTAGCCGCGTACGGTGTGCGGACCGCGGGCGAGAAGTTCGCCGGCCTCCCCGTCGGGCACGTCCTTTCCGTCGGGGCCGATGATGCGGAACTCGTCGTCGGGCGAGAGCGGGCGGCCCTGCGTGGTGAGCACGGTCTCGTCCGGATCGGCGGGCCGGGTGAGGGTGAGCGGCCCCTCGGCCATGGCGAAGACCTGTTGCAGGCGACCTCCCAGTTCGGGCCCGATCCGTTCGGCGGTCGCCCTGTCCAGGGGCGCACCGCCGCCGATCTGCACGAGGCGCAGACTGGTCAAGTCGGCCTGGGACCCGGGAAGTGCGTCGAGCCAGAGCCGGGCGACGGCGGGCACCACCGAGGTGATGGTGACCCGCTCGCGCCCGATGGCCGCCAGGCATGCGGCGGGTCCCGGGTCCTCGGCCAGGACGACGGTGCCGCCCACGGAGAGGGTGCCGAGGATGCCGGGGCAGCCGAAGGTGAGGTTGGATTCGGCGGGCAGCGCGGCGAGATAGACGTCGTTCTCGGTGAGGGACACCAGCTCGGCGGCGGCCCGCGCCTGGTGGACGTAGTCGTTGTGGGTGCGCGGCACGAGCCTGGGACCCTCGGCGGCGTCGCCGGAGAGCAGGAAGAACGCCACCTGGTCGGCGCTCTGCGCGAGCGGCCGCTCGGGCGGGGCGTCGACGGAGCCCAACGGCCAGTGGTGGCAGCCCGACGGGTCGATCGTGAAGCCGCCGTACGGGGATGAGGTGCCCGGCGGCTCGTAGGTGAACACCTGCCGCAGGAAGGGCCCCCCGGCCGCGATGTCCGTGGCCATCGCCGTGTGGTCGAAGCCCTGGTACACGGAGGGGCCGACGTAGCCGACGGCCTGGGTGATCCGTACGAGTTCTGCCACCTCGGACGTGCGGTGCGAGACCGGGCAGAACACCGGGACCACGCCTGCGCGCATCAGCGCGAACGCGGTGATGACGAACTCGGGGACGTTCGGGAGCTGGAGGACGACGCGCTGTCCGGGCCGCAGGCCGCGAAGCCGGATCCCGGCGGCCGTGCGGTCCGCGCGCCGGTTCAGGGCCGCGTACGTGATGCGGGTGTCGCCGTGGACGAGGGCGGTCCGCGGTCCGTACTGCTGGGCCCAGCCCCGCAGCAGGTTGTCCAGGGTGTTGCCGCGCCAGTGTCCGGCCGACCAGTAGCGGTCGACGAACTCGTCGGGCCAGGGCGTGCAGCCGTCGAGCATGGGTGTCATTCGCTTCCTCCGGCCGCCGTGTGATCTTGGCAAGCCAATCCGCCGAGACCCCCATGTGCAATGTGTCTTCCCGACCATGGACGCCGAGTTCCCTCAGCAGAAAGCCCAATGGGCATCGCTGACCAGGGGAAACGGCCGGAGGTCTTGGCCCGGGGCACCTCAGCGGACATGATCCGTACTACCGGCCCTGGCCCCGGCCACCCGCTCCCGGCCACCCCGACGACGAAAGGTCACCGCGATGCCCCCTTCGGCCCCCGTCCCTTTCCCCTACGCCATCACCGGCGCCCACACCGAACTCGGCCCGGTCGTCACCATGGACGAATGGGCCAAGCGCGCCCGCGTCCCCCACCGCCACGATCCCGACGGCCACCTGGACGGCCCGGAGATCACCCGGCTCCTCGGTGTCGAGGGCAAGAGCTGGGGGCCGGAGCGGTTCGCCTCCCTCGACACGGTGGCCGGTGCGGCCCGCACGGCGCTCCTCGGCTCCGGAACCCGGTCGAGCGAGGTCGACGCCGTCATCGTCGTCACGTGCACCCCCTACCAGATCCTGATGGACCAGGACGCCTTCGCCCTGATGCGCGTCTTAGGCATACCGGACCACGTGCTGCCGCTCCAGCTCGGGGCCGGCTGCGGGGGCCTGGCCCGGGCCGCGGCGCTCGTCGCGCGGCTGGGCGCCGAGCGCGCCCTGGTCATCTCCTACAACATCGCGAGCCGCATCGTCGGCTTCGACGAGGACGGCGCCCTCCCGAAGGCCTACCGGGACAACTCCGTCCACCCGTACGGCAAGGGCGTGTGGGCCAGCCCCGCCCTCTTCTCCGACGCCGCGGCGGCGGTCGTCCTGGAACGCGACGAGGACGCCGCGGGCGTGCTGCTGTACTCGCGCGACAGTCAGTCCTTCGACGACGGTCCGGGAGTCACCGACCCGCTGATCCACATCCTGGGCGGCGGCAACGACCGTGCCGTGGGCCTCCCCGGCTCCGCGGAACTGACGTGCTTCGGCATGAACGCCCCCGAGATCACCCGCTATTACAGCCGGGGCATGACCCTCAACCACCGGGCCCTGAACGAGGCGCGCCCCGGTTACCTCGACGATGTGGCCCGCTTCTACACCCACCAGGCCAACCCCACCCTGGTCGACGCCTTCATCCAGGAGATGGGCCTGTCCCCGCAGACGGCACCGAGCAACGTCCGGCAACTGGGCAACACCGTCTCGCCCTCCACCCTGGCCCTGCTGCACGCCGACCACGCCGCCGGCAACCTCGCCTACGGCGACCGCGTCTGCTTCTCGGTCGTCGGAGCCGGACCCGAACGCGGTACGTTCATCGCCCCCGTACGCATCCCCGCCCTCTCCCGGCGCGCGGAGCCCCGGCGGCAGGGTGCCGGGGGCTAGCCCCACCTGGATCCGGCGGGTAGCACGATCGTTGCGGGCGGCCGTGTCCGGACAAGCTGGGACCGGCACAAACCACTGGTTTCCCAACGATTCTGCAGGAGTTGACTCGTGCGTCAGCAGACAGAGCGCAGGTTCCGTTCTTCCGGGCGGCAGGGCGTGCGGCGCGGTCGCAGAGCGGTGTCGGCCGCGGCTGCCGTGGTGGCCGTCGGCCTCGCCGCGGTGGGCGCCCTGGCTCCGCCGGCGGCGTCGGCGGCCGTCGGGCCGGACCCCGTCCGGCAGGGCCTGACTGCGCTGGTGGACACCGATGGCCTGCCGGCCGCACTGGCGAGCGTCAAGGGCCCTGATGGACGTACCCGCAACTACACCGCGGGGGTGGGCGACCTGGCCACGGGGTCGAAGGTGCCGACCGACGGTCAAGTGCGGATCGGGAGCAACACCAAGACGTTCACCGCGGTGGTCGTGCTGCAACTGGTCGCCGAAGGCAGGCTCAGCCTCGACGCCAAGGTCGACCACTACCTGCCGGGCCTCGTCCGCGGGGAGGGGATCGACGGAAACCGCATCAGCCTCCGCGAACTCCTCCAGCACACCAGCGGACTTCCCGATTACGAAGACCTCGTCACCGAGGACATGCTCCGGCAGCGGTACTTCGAACCCCGCGACCTCCTGGACATCGCCTTCCAGCGCAAGGCCGTCTTCGAGCCCGGCAAGAAGTGGGCGTACAGCAACACGAACTACGTGGTGGCCGGACTGATCGTGCAGAAGGTCACCGGCCGGCCCCTCGGCGAGGAGGTGGACCGGCGCGTCATCAAGCGCATCGGCCTGCGCCACACCTATTTCCCCACCCCCGGTGACATGACCATCCGGGAACGCCACCCGCGGGGCTACCACCGGGACGCGGCGGGCGCGCCGCTGCGCGACGTCACGGAGATCGACCCGTCCGCGGGCTGGGCGGCGGGTCAGATGATCTCCACCAACTCCGACCTCAACCGCTTCTTCACCGCGCTGCTGGCCGGCGATCTCCTCCCCCCGGCCCAGCTCGCCGAGATGCGCACCACCGTCCCCATCGGGGACTCCGGCGCCGGCTACGGACTGGGGCTCATGAGCCGGCCGCTGTCGTGCGGCGGCGTCTACTGGGGCCACGGCGGTGACATCACCGGATACGAGACCCGGGGCGGGGTCACCGACGACGGCCACGCCGTCAACATCGCGGTGACGAGCATCCCGGTCGGCGGGGCGGCCACGAAGCGGCTGGACGGCGTCGTGGACACGGCGCTGTGCAGGAGCCGGGCCGAGTAGCCGACGCGGGCCGGGGCTCGCCAGCCCCGGCCCGCGTCCACGGTGTCGGCGCCGGTCTACGGGCAGAGCCGGTTCGGGGTCGGGGTGCACTCGGGGTCCCCGGGGTCGCCGGGGCCCGTTCCGGGGTGGACGTTGGACCACCACAGCGGGGTCGAGCCGTAGTACACCACCAAGTTCCCGGAGTTCTGGATGGCCAGGTGGGCACCCGGGTGGTAGTGCGTGCCGCTCCACCACACCGGGCGCATGGCGGCGTCGTAGACCACCAGGTTGCCATCCGCCTGCATGTAGAGCGTGTTGCCGACGCCGTAGGTGCCGCGGGCCGTCCAGACGGCCGCGCCGTCGTGGTAGAGGACGGCGTGGCCGTCGGTCTGCATGGCGAGCATCGTCCGGCCGTCGGGCGAGTACCAGGCCTGGCCCCGCGTCAGTTCGCTGGTGCCGCGGATGATCGTCTCGCCGGTGTCGGCGGTGGTGCTCGCGGCGGAGGCCGGCGTGTGCGGGCCCGACGCGGCCGGACCGGCGTGTGCGGGTCCGGCCAGCAGGCCGACGGCCGCGAGCACCGCGCCGAAGGCGACACCTGCGCGCGGGACGAACGGGCGTAAGGACTTCATGACGGCGTCTCTTCTCATCTCGTCTAGGTGCGGCGTGCGGCGTGCGGTCGGCCGAGGCCGTGGCGTTCCCCCCTGCTCCCCCGTTCCAACGACCTCGGCCGGCCCAGTGTCACCGTGCGCGGAGGTGGTGGACAACGCCCTTCGACGTATCCCGAATCCGGACAGAACTCCGCGCCACGCGCAGCGTCCCGGCCAGATACGGGCTCGGCACCGCGGCCCCGGCAAGGCGGCGACTAGCGTGCTCCCGAGACCTGACACCCTGTCCGATCGCCGTACCGCCGGCGCGCGGCCGACCCTGGAGAAGAGACGGTGCTGCGCGTCCACTTCGCCCCCGACGACCTCGCACGCGTACGCATCGCCCGGTCCCCGGACCCGCTCGCGGAAACGATCCTGAGCCTGCCCGTACTCCAGGGCGGCGGGCCACACGGGGTCGCGCTGGCGGGCTGGCGCGCGCGGACGCGCGCAAGCCTTCGGCCCTCGATGCGGCCGTTGCTCGAACTGGCCCCCGCCGGGGCCGGGGAGTACGTACCGGAGGTGTTCACCCACGCCGCGACCGCCACGCTCCCGGACAGCCTGGACCACACCTGGTCGCTGCCGCGTCGGCAGTGGACGGCCGACTTCCTCGCCACCGAGCACTTGCGTCCGCACGCCCCGCGCTGGATCCACGCGCTCCACCACGGTGACCGGGAGTGGGGCGCTCTCGTCCGCAACGCCCTGCTCAAGTACCACGCCGTGGCCGTGGCCCCCTGCTGGGCCCAGATCCTGGCGGCCGCGCACGCCGATCGGACGCGGCGTGCGCTGGCCACGGCCGACTCGGGGGTCGACGGGCTCCTCGCCACCCTGCATCCCGAGGTGCGCTGGGCCTCGCCCGTGCTGCACGTCCCGTGCGACAACGACGCCGACCTGCGGCTCGCGGGACGCGGCCTCCTCCTCGTCCCGACGTTCTTCTGGCCCAAGCCCCTGGCCCTGCTCGACAACGCGGATCCCGGCCGGCCGCTGGTGCTCCGCTACCCGATCGCGCTCGACCTCGCCGACTACGCCTCGGTCTGGGCGGCGGCGCCTACGTCGCGCGCGCCGTCCGGCCCGGGCGGCGCCCTGGCCGCGCTGCTGGGCGCCACCCGCGCACGGGTCCTGCGGGCCGTCGAGACCCCGGCGAGCACGGGCGAGTTGGCCCGGCGCACCGGCACGTCCCCCGCGACCGCCAGCCACCACGCCACCGTGCTGCGCACCGCGGGCCTGCTGACGACGGAGCGAGAGGGCAGCGGGGTCCGCCACGCCCTCACCCCGCTGGGACGGGTGCTCCTGGGCGCAGCGGCAAGGTAAGCGCCTGCGCGAAAGGCGGTCGCGGAGGCGTGCGAGCGTGTGTGATCGTTCGGTCCATGGGCAACTCGAGGGCATATGCCGTTCTGCGGACCACCGACGCGGCCACCGTTTCGTAGCTGCCCTCGGCGGGGGCACGGCCGCCATGGACTGGCACGGCAGGTGGCCGGACGAGCTGGAGGCGGGCCGCTACGGGTCACCGAAGTACGACGGGGTGCAAGTCGTGTTCCACCGCGACAACGCCCAGTGGGACCACTGGGCCGAGCACCACACCGTCTTCGTCCACGTGGGCAGGGTCGGAGACCTGCCCCGGGCCCGGGAGCTCGCCGCGCACATCGGCGGCGAGGTCCTGGGCGAACCGCAGATCGGGTGGTGAGGCGCCGGACGGGGAGGCCGACGGGGAGCCGGACGGGTGCTACTCGGCTTCCAGTGCAGCCACCAGCTGGGGCAGGGCTCCGCCGGCCACGATGAGGGCGAGGTGGTCGTGGTAGTCGCGGCTGCTGACGATCAGGCCGTCGCGGACCCGCAGTACCTGGATGTTGGCGGCTTCGAAGGTCCGCCCGGTCGACCGGTGGAGCACGTGGTAGTCGAACTCGGCGATGACCACCTCCTCGTCGTCGGTTTCCCGGACCACCACGTTCGCCGGGGTCAGTTCCACGGGCGAACTCGTGGCGACCAGGGCGAACCGCTCCCTGAGTGCGGCCCGGCCCTCGATCCGGCGCGGACCGACCGGTTCGAAGACGGTCTCGACGACGGCGTCCTCGGCGTAGAGGTCGGCGAGCTCCGTGAACCGCCCCTTGCCGATGCCCTCGATGAGCTTCTGGAAGACCTCGCGCGGTGACAGCGTTTCGGGCATGACCAACCTCCAGTGGGATCCGGCGGATAGAATCGGACCAGGGACTCCGTTTAACGATACGGACTGGCAACTCCGGTTGTCCACAGGGTGGTTCGGCCATCGACGGCGAAAGGCGGAAAAGGATGGGTGGCGCTGGGGAGCGCCCGCTGCGGGCGGACGCGGCCCGCAACCGGGCCAGGCTGCTGGATGTCGCCACGGAGGTGTTCACCAGCCGTGGCGTCGGCGTGCCGACCGAGGAGATCGCCCGGACCGCCGGGGTCGGAGTCGGCACGCTCTTCCGGCACTTCCCGACCAAGGAAGCCCTGCTGGAGGCGGTGATGGTGCGCCGACTGGAGGAAATGGCGGCCCGTACGGCGCAGTTGGCCGCCGAGGCGGGTCCCGCCGAGGCCTTCTTCGCCTGCTTCCGCCTGGTGGTGGAGCAGTCGGAGGGGAAGAACGAGTTCGCCCAGGCCCTCGCCGCCGCCGGGGTGGACGTGCACGCGTCCTTGCAGGGGCCGGCCCTGGAGATCCAGGACCGGCTGGCCGGTCTGCTGTCCGGGGCCCAACGGGCCGGGGCGGTACGCCCGGAGCTGGGCCTGGCGGAGTTCATCGCCCTTCTCGCCGGTACCGGCCGGGCGTTGGAACAGCTCGGAACGGATCCGGCGCCCCGGGAGCGGATCTTCGAGGTGGTCTTCGACGGCCTGCGGCCGCGCTGACCCCGTCCGTTCAGGCAGCTGAACGGACGAGGTCCGGGGCAGTTCTACGGGTGTCCTGCGGGGGCTCTTCGCCGCCTCAGCGGGACTCCGCGTCCTCCCGGTGCACCTGGCTCAGCGCTGCCTTCAGGGCCTCTTCGAGCGCCTGATCGGCCGCTACCGGGACGTCCGGAACCACGCCCACGCCCTCCCAGTTGGTACCGGTGACGGTGTTGATGGAACGCGCCGCCGGCACGGTGACGAGGACGTGCTCGGCGACCGCGTGGCGGGCCGTCGGATGGGCACCGCCCCGCGTCGTCTCACCGACGGCGACGGCCCGGCCGTGCGCCTGCAAGGTGTACGCCACGTCCTCCCCGCCGGAGAAGGTGTCCCCGCTCGTGAGCACGTAGACCGGGCGGTCCGTGTAGCGCGGCGCGGGAAGGTGCCCGGCCGTCCAGTACTGGCGGGTCGTGTCCGACTTCCGGTCGTAGATGTCGTTCAGGTGCACCTGGTCGTCGCCGAAGAAGTAGCTGCACCACATCGCCGCCCCCTCCGGCGACCCGCCGCGGCACGCCCGCAGGTCCAGGACGAGCGCGGAGGTGTGCGCGACCAGTTGCATGGCCGCGCCGATCGCGGTCGCGCCCTCGACGGCGGTCGCGATGCGCCGGACGTCGATGAGCCCGACGTTCCCTTCCAGCCGCTCGACGCGGTGGATCCCCTGCCCCTCCGCCCTGAGCAGCGCGAGGAACGCGGCCTCCCCGCCGTCGTCCTCCACCGGCTCCAGCGACTGCGGCTCCTGCGACCAGAGCAGCCGCAAGTGCTTGTCCGGGCACGCCTCCTGGAGGTCCGCCGTCACCGTCTCGCAGAGCTGCCGGTCGTCCAGGCCCTCGTACGCACCCTCCGCGAGGCGGCCCCGTAGGGCGGCCTCGATGACAGCGACCTTCTCGGGGAAGACGTAACCCGCACGGATCCGGCCCAGGGCCTGCTCAACTATTTGTTCGTTTGTCAGCATGGCTGATCATGCTAGGGGGTCGACACCCTGATGACCAGCAAGTTTTCCCGGGGTCGCACCCGGTCCGGCTCAGCGCCAGATCGCCTGGAAGGAGTCGAGCTGGACCCAGGTGATCGGGTTGCCCGCGTTGCCGCCGTAGACCGACACCGCGCCGGACGTATTGACTTCCAGGCGGCAGGCGTTGATCCCCTGGCTGTTGTTGCGCGGGACGGCGGCGCGCACGTACCAGGTGGGCACGAGGCCGTTCGGGAGCGTACCGATCTTCGCGTCGGCGGTGAGGTTGCAGGTCACGGCGCCGCGCGCCTGCAGGAAGACGGTACCGGCGATGGTGATCAGACGGACCTGCGGGGTCAAGCCCGCCTGCACGGTGACGCCGGGGTCGAGCACGATGTCCGCCCAGGGCTGTACCTCCACGCCGCCCGCGCTCTCCGCAGCGGCGGCCGGGGCCGAGGTGAGGAGGTTGCCGGCGGCCAGCGCGGCGGGGAGGGTGAGGGCGGCACCGAGAATGCTGCGGCGGTTGCGGGACATGGCGGGAGCGTCTCCTTGACGGGGTGAAGGGGGCCGGGGGAAGGGGGAAGGAAGGGCGAGGGAGCCGGTCAGCGCCAGATCGCGCTGAAGCTGTCCAACTGGGCCCAGGTGATGGCGTTCGTGCTGCGGCCGCCGTAGAGCCAGAGTTCGCGGCTCGTATTGGCCTCGACCCTTGCCACGCAGTAGCCGCCGTTGTTGTTGCGCGGCACGTTCGCGCGGACCACCATGCTCGGTGCCAGTGCGTCGGGCAGGGTGCCGAGCTTGGCGTCAGCCGTGAAGGTTCCCTGGACCCCGCCGCTGAGCTGCAGCGTCGTCGCACCCCCGATGCTGATCAGGCGGCCGCGCGGG
This sequence comes from Streptomyces sp. NPDC037242, assembly GCF_055604165.1. Taxonomy (NCBI): domain Bacteria; kingdom Bacillati; phylum Actinomycetota; class Actinomycetes; order Kitasatosporales; family Streptomycetaceae; genus Streptomyces; species Streptomyces sp. NPDC037242. Next base: position 207,452 of record NZ_JBVJUY010000006.1, on the reverse strand, counting down.
GCGTTGCCGTCCACGGCCACCCCGCTCGCGAGCTGGATCGGCTGCCAGTCGGTGAGCACCTTGACGCCATCTTCCTCCGGCGCCGCGGACAGCGACAGGATGGTGCACGTACGCGGAGCCGGATCCTCGCAGGCGAAGCCGAAGTGGAGGTGCGGTACGCCGCCGCGCACCGATACGGCCATGCCCTCCGGCTCCCGGTACTCCAGACCGGGCCCAGCCGTGACCAACCGCTGGTCGAGGACGGTGCCGGTAGGCCACTCGACCGAGGTCAGGTAGGTGTTGCCGGGCGCCGGATTGCCCGTGGCCGTGGCCTCTCCGGCCAGCATGTAGACGACCCCGCCGACGGCGGCGTATCCCTGGAAGACGCCCTTGGGGTCGGGCTGCGACATCCGGGCGAGCGGCTCCCACACCCCGGTGGCGGCCTTGGCCAGGTCGTACGCCTCGAATTTCATGCCCCCGCTCTTGAACCGGACGATGAGCCGGTTCGTCGTGGGGTCGATGGTGCACGTGACGTTGGTGGCACCGGCCACGGGCGTGTACGGCGCGGCGTGCAGCGGGGATCCGTAGTCGAGCACGGAGCCGTCGCGGAACTCGAAGTGCGTGACGGCCGTGCCGTATCCGTCGTTCTCGTCGCCGGTGGGGACGGAGGCGGTCTCCGTCCACAGGCGGGAGACGCCGGAGCGGTGCTCCACCCCCATGGATACGCCGTGGCCGAAGCCCCGCAGCTCCATGGACCCGGTGATGCCGCCCGCCCCGTTGAGGCGCGTGACCGTCAGATCGCCGCGGCCGGCGCCGCCCGGGAACACCTGGAGGACGAAGATCTCGCCGGTGACCGGGTCGATGCCGAAGGACTGCATGACGGTGGAGTTCTTCAACGGCCGCCGGTGGAGCAGTTTGCCCACCGGACCGGCGATGTCTATCTGCCCCTCAACACTGATTGCCAACGCTGCGCCCCTGTTGTCCGAAAACGGAGCCCTCGGCTCCGACCGGCGGCCAGTGTGGCATGCCGCGCGTACGTGACGGCAACTGCCCCAAGGAGTGGGCCAGGGCGTAACCCCGTCCGGGGTGAATCGTTTCTCTCTACGTCGCAGATATACAGACCCGCGTCCCCCGCGGCATCCGCGACTCGAGGGCCCGGGAGACCCATCACTCCCCGGGTCCTCGAACACCCCGGTCGGCGGGGCCGGACGCCTGGTTGGGCCCGCCCGGCCCTCGCCTCGACCGGCGTCAGGGCGTGGCCGTCGGCGGGGACTCCGACGTCCTTGGCCGGGGCGCCGCGCCCGTACGGCGCCAGCTTCACGGCGCAGCTCGACGAGGTGGCCAACTCGACGTACTTGCTGCCGAAGCTCTTCGCCACGGCCAGGCCCCGGTCCACGTAGGACCGCTTGCTCGCGGCCATGTCCGCGACTCCCAGCACTAGGTCCGGGACACCGTGAGCCCCAGGGCGAACCCGCGGAACCCGGCCGTGGGTTCTCCGAGGCCCGCAGGCGCACCTGGGTGCCCAGCCCGGGCGGCGGCGCCTCGGCGGACACGACTCCCCCGCGGCCCGCCGCCCGGTTGCGTACCGGGGCGCTGGGTCAGCAGCGCGGGCAGGCGTCGCGGATCACGCGCCAGGTGAAGGTGGTGCCTGCGGTGGCTCCGGCCGCGTCCCTGGCGGTGACGGTGACGGTACGGGTTCCGCTGCCGCGGAGCAGGCCCGTGATCAACCCGGTGGTGGGGTTGATCACGGCGCCCGTCGGCAGGTTGACGGCCGACCAGGTGTACGGGGTCGTGCCGCCGGTGGCGGACATCTGCAGGTGGGCGGCGTCGTACTGAAGGCTGACCTGATTGCCGGGGTTGGCCACGGCCAGGGCTGCGGCCGCCACGCTGTGGGATGCCGGGGCGGCGGCCGTTGTGGCGGCGACGGCCGGGACGACGGGGGCGGCCAGTAAGGCGGTCAGACCGAGGGCCAGTGCTGCCATGCGGCGCGGGGTGCGTGCGCTGCGCGGAATGCGCGGGAGTGTGCTCAATGGAACCTCCGAACTCAGCGGGGCGGCAGCGTTCCGGTACGGGTTCCGGAGACCGCCGATCCCCTGCGTGGGTATGTCCGTTCGAGGTGCTATGGGGCGTCGGAATCATAGGCTGCCGGGAGTTCCGCGTCGACGGCGCCGACGGCCCGGACGGCCGGTGTCGGAGGCCGCTGCTACGGTCCGGGCATGACGCACCGTGACCGCACCTTGCATCTGTTGCGCGCCCGCCCCGACCTCGCCGGCCTGGCCGCGTACCCGTTCGGCTTCGACATCGGGCGCACCGAGCACGTCGAGGAGGTCGAGCTGGCCTCCGGCGCGGCGCTGACGCCGATAGCGGGCACCGACACGGGCGGTACGTATTTCCTGTGCGCGGGCGGCGAGGTGCTGTTCGCCGGTTCCGAAGGCGAGTACGCGCTCTTCGGGGACAGCCTCGACGAGGCGCTGGAGAACATCGTGGGGCTGCCCGGCGGCCTGTGGTGCGAGGAGCTCGATCCGGCGCTGGACGGCCCCGCACTGGCCGCGCTCGTGGCCGCGGCCGACGAGGAGGAGCAGGAGTACTACGAGGGCTCGCTCGCGGCCGACCGCGCGGCGCTGCTCGCCGGGCTCGGGCTGCGGCAGCGGCCGGTCGCCGAGTTGGCGGCGCGGGTCCGCCGGGCCCTGTTGCGCACGGAGCCCGACTTCCTGCTGCTCAACTCGGCCGAGGGCGGGGTGTACCGGCTGCTGCACGAGCTGCCGCGGCCGCCGCTGTGGGAGACGGTGCTCGGTTCCGGCCGGTCGGACCTGGCCCGGATGCGGGCGGACGAGGGCTGCTGGGCGGAGGTCATGGCGGACGACCCGCGCCGGGCGACGGTGACGGGCGCCGCACGGTACGACCGGCGGGCCGCGGATCTGCCGCTGCTGCGCGCGCTGTTGCGGTACGAGGCGGCGAACGGCGGCACCTGGGACTTCCTGCAGGCCTGCGTGCTGGTCGGGGTGCACGGCGAGGCGGCGGACCACGCCCTGGTGGTCTCGCTGCTGGAGGCCGAACCGCACCAGCGCGCAGCGCTGGACGAGCAGGGGTTCCCGCAGTCCGCCGAGGGCTGGGGTGGATGGGCACGGGCGCTGGACGCGGCGGAGTTCGGGGACGACCCCGAGCGGGTTCCCGCCCTGGAGTGGGCGCAACTGGCCGCGTTCCAGGGCCGGGAGCAGCTGGCCCGCGCCACGTTCCTGAGGCTGCTGGACGGCGCCGGGCCCCGTGACGGGCGGCTGTTGGGCGCGCTGGCGTCGGAGCTGGCGGAGCTCGGGGACTTCCGCCACGCCACCAGGGCCCGTCGGCTGTACGCCTCCCTCCAGGACGAGCCGTACGACCGCGGCGCGGCCCTGGCCGACCTCGCCGCGCTGGAGCGGCGCGCGGGGGCGCCGGAGGCGGCCCGCCAGGCCCTGTACCAGGCCGTCTACGTGCTCGACGGCGGCCTCGGCCCGCAGTTCCCGCCGCCGTCCCGGCCGACGGCGGGCTGGCGGCGGGGCGCCCTCGGCGCGACGATCCGGGCGGAGCACGCGGAGCTGGCCCGGGCCGCGGAGACGGCCGGGCTGCCCGCCCTGGCCCGCGAGGTCCGCGCAGCCGCCGCCCTGCTCGGGCCGAGCGCCGACGCCGCGGCAGAAGCCGGCGCGGACGCTGACGCTGACGAGGAACCCGCCGAGCACCGGCGCTACGCCGACTGCCTCCGGGCTCTGGAAGCCGTCGCCGAGGCGGACGAGACCGCCCTGCTCGCCGCCGTGCTGCGCGACCCGGACACGGGGATGGCCGAGAGCGCGGTGTGCCACCATCTGGACCGCCGGGCCTCCGATCTCCTGGCCCGACCCGGCTTCCCGGCCTGGGCCGAGACCATGGCCGAGGTGATCGCGGACCGCGGCTTCCTCACCCGCCGCCTGCGCGAGTGGACGCTGCTCCGGACCCTCGTCCTGGGCGAGCCGTGGGCCGCCGAGGAACTGACCGGCGCGACCGACTGGTTCCAGCGCATGGTCGCGACCACGCAGATCGTGAGCTCACCCGAGGCCCTGGGGCTGCTCGCCGAACGCGGTCGAACCCGCCGCGTTCGAAACGCGGCCGACCGCCGGCTGCGGGACCTGCACCGGACCGACTGACGCGCTGCGCAGGGGCGCCACGGCGGATCAGAGCGGATCAGGTCCGATCACGGCCTCATCGACCGGTGGCGCTCCGCATGGCGGGCCACCCGGGCGCGGTTTCCGCAGGACGGCTTGCACCAGGCCTGACGGCCATGGCTCTGCACGAAGTAGCGTACGCAGCGCGGCGCTTGGCAGGAGCGCAGGTGCGCGCGCTGCGGGCCGGCGAGGAACTCCACCGCGGCCCGGGCCAGTGCGGCGAGCAGCCGCGCGCGGGTACCCGAGGAGGCGTCTTTGCCGTCGGGGCCTCCCACCGGTACGAGCCGGGCGGTGGGGCCCGCCTCCGGCAGCCAGGCCAGACGGGGGACGACGGGGTCGAGCGCGGCGGTGGCGTTCAGGAGGTCCAGCGCCTCGCCGACCGGCATGAGGCGGCCCGCGTCGGCCGGGCTGGGCGGGGCCGGGCTGACCGCGCGCGCGAACAGGGCCCTTACCGCCCGGCGCAGCTCCGCGACCGCCGTGCGCAGCTGTTCGTCGGCGGTGGCGCCGTGGGGGTCCAGGAGCTCGGCCGCCTCCATCTCCGCGAGCCAGTGGGCGAGCCCGTCGACCGTTTCGAGGTCGTCGGCGACGCCGCCCTCACCGTCGTGGCGGATGGTGCTCGCCAACTCCAGGGCCGGCCACCGCTCCATGGTCTGCCGCCTTTCCGCTCCCGCTCCGGTGCACGCGGGCACCGTCTTGCCCCCATCTGCGGAATCAGTCTATGGTCGGCAGCGCTAACGGTAAAGACGGAGTAACCATTAGGGGGAATCGTGACTCTGCTGCTCGCCCAGATCAGCGACCTGCACCTGGACGGAACCGACAGGTCCACCGAACGGGCCGCCCGGGTGATGGACCACCTGAAGTCCCTGCGCCGCCCCGTGGACGCCCTCCTCGTCACCGGCGACATCGCGGACCACGGCACCGAGGCCGAGTACGAGGAGGCCGCGCGCCTCCTTCAGGCCCCCTTCCCGGTACTGGCCTGCCCCGGCAACCACGACAGCCGGCCCGCGTACCGCAAGGCGCTGCTCGGCGAGGCGCCCGCGCAGGGTCCGGTGAACCGGGTGCACCTGATCGGCACCACGGCGGTACTCATGATCGACAGCACGGTCCCCGGCGAGGACCACGGCTTCCTCGACGACGAGACCGCCGCCTGGATCGACTCCACGCTCACCTCGCTCCCCGACGGCGACCCCGCACTGCTGGCCTTCCACCAGCCGCCCGTGGATCTCCACCACCCGCTGCCCGACTCCTTCCGCCTGCGGAACCCCGAGCGCCTGGCGGTGCTGCTCAGCGCGCACCCGCGGGTGGCGGCCGTCATCACCGGCCATGCGCACACCGCCGCGTCCACCACCTTCGCCGGACGCCCGCTGATCGTCGGCCCGGCCGTCACCTGGACCCTGCGGCTGCCCTGGGAGGGCGAGCAGGCCGCCGACCGGGGACAGCCCCCGGCCCTCGCGTTCCACGTGCTCGCCGACGACCACCGCCTGACCACGCACTTCCGTGTGATCCCGTGAACGCGGCGGGGGTGAGCCCCTACGCCGCGGCCGGATTCCTGGCGGCACTGCTGCCGCTGACCGCCACGCCCGGGGCCAGCCTGGCGCTGCTGATCCGGCACGTCGGGGAGCACGGCCGGCTACGGGCGCTCCCCGTGGTCCTCGGCACGGTCACCGGCCTGTACGGGCACGCGGCCCTGGCGATCGCAGGCCTGTCCGCGCTGGTGATGAGCTCCAGCCGGGCCTTCGCGCTGGTGCGGATCGCAGGCGCGGCCTACCTGGTCGGGCTCGGGCTGTGGACCTGGTACACCGCCCCCGGCCGGCCGCGCGCGGGGAGCCCTCCGCCGCGGATCGCCCCCGACTCCCCCTACCTCCAGGCGCTGCTGGCGAACCTGCTCAACCCCAAGGCGGCGTCCATCTACCTCACCCTCGTGCCGCAGTTCCTCGCCCCCGGACGCCCCCTCGGCGGCCAGATCACCGTGCTGGCCACCGCCCACGCCCTCCTGGTCACGGCATGGCTGCTCGCCTGGACCGCGGTCATCAGCCGCACGGCCCGGGTACTGCGCCCCGGCTTCAAGGTGGCCATGGCCAGGGGTACGGCGGTCGTCCTCGTCGCCCTCGGACTGCGCAGCGCGGTGGCCGCCGGCTGACCGGGGGTGCCGGAATTCGCTGCCGTGCCGCAGGGAAGGCGCCCTAATGTGGCGGCGTGACGACTCAGGTGATCATTCTCAACGGTGGTTCCAGCTCGGGGAAGTCCGGGATCGTACGGTGCCTGCAAGCCGTACTGCCCGATCCGTGGCTGGCGTTCGGGTGCGACTCGTTCGTGGACGCCATGCCCGCGAGGATGCAGGCCTCGGACGAGGGGATCGTCTTCGCCGCCGACGGCGGGGTGAGCGTCGGAGCGGAGTTCCGGGCGCTGGAGGCGGCCTGGATGGAAGGCGTCGCGGGGATGGCCCGCGCGGGCGCCGGCGTCATCATCGACGACGTCTTCCTCGGCGCAGCGGCGTCCCAGCAGCGGTGGCGCAAGGCCCTCGGCGACCTGGGCGTGCTGTGGGTCGGCGTCAGGTGCGAGGCCGCGGTCGCCTCGGGCCGTGAGGTCGCGCGGGGAGACCGGGTCCAGGGGATGGCCGCAGCGCAGGCGGAGGCGGTTCACGAGGGGGTGCTCTACGACCTGGAGGTGGACACGACGCACACCGAATCCCTGCTGTGCGCGCGGACGATCGCGGCCCGCGTCCAGACACCCCTAGGGAGTGTCGTCGAAGTGGCGTCGGCCGCCCGAAGGGCGGAGCCGGCGGGGCCTGGTGCGTGCGCTCGCAAGGCGGATGAGGGAATCGACGCGGAGCGTCGGTGACCGACGAAAACGCGGCGAGCGTGCGCACCAGGCCCCGCCGGCCAGACGGGACTTTGACCTAGGTGAGGCGCGGCGTGTCGTCCGTCGAGCCCGTGACCGCGGCGAGGGCTTGGTGGAGGGTGGAGTCGCCCGATGGGCGGTCGTGCCAGCGGGCGCCGATGTGGCCGTCGGGCCGGACGAGCAGCGCTCCGCGCGGGGAGAGGCCGCAGAGGTCGGCGTGCTCGTCGGCCAGGGGCTCGATGCGCAGCGGCCACGGGACAGCGGCCCGCGGCTGCCACCGGGTGGGGTCCGGGGTGAGCAGGGTGAACCATTCGCCGAAGGCGTCGAGTGTGGAGCGGTCGGGCGTGAGCCAGAGGTGTGGCATGCGGTGGCCCGGCTCCGCGGTGGGGACATAGTCCGTGGCTCCGTCGGACGGCTCGGGCGGGGCGCCGCCGTCGGCGAGGACGGCGGCGGACCTGTAGACGGCGCCGAGTACGAGGCCGAGCTGGGCGAAGTACCGGTCCGACCAGGGCAGTTCGACCTGCGCCGGCGCTTCCTCGGCTGTTCGGAGCTGTTCGCGGCGCAGGGTCTGCGCCTGGAGCATGAGCTGGGTGTTGGCCACCGCCTGCCGCAGGGTCCGGTGGGCGACGGGGTGCCGTTCCGTCTCGTAGGTGTCCAACAGGGCCGGTCCGGCCCATCCCTGGACGGCGCCCGCCAGTTTCCAGCACAGGTTGTGCACGTCGGCGATACCGGTGTTCATGCCCAGGCCGCCGGTGATGGGGATCGCGTGCGCGGCATCCCCGGCCAGCAGGATCCGGCCGTGGCCGAGGCGTTCGGCTACGAAGGCGTTCATCACCCAGTGCTGGACCCGCAGCACCTCGGCCCGTACGCGGGCGCCTTCACCGAGGGCGCGCGAGACGATCCCAGGCCAGTCGGCGCGCTCGGTGTCCTCCGGCGTGGGACCGAACCAGGCCCAGCCTCCTTCGGGGTAGAGCGGGAGGAACGACCCGTGCGCGGTGAAGTAGACCCCGGCGGGCTGGTCGGCGCACCAGCTGCCGAGGTCCGCGTCGAACACGACGGTGGTGATGGCAGCCATCGCTCCGGGGCCGGTCGTGCCGATGCCCAGCCGCTGCCGGACGGTGGAGTTCGCGCCGTCGGCGGCGAGTACGTACCGGGCGTGGACACGGCTCTGCACACCGCTTCCGCGGTCGACGAGCAGGGCCACGACGCCCTCGGGGCCTTCGTCCAGGCCGATGAGCTCGACCCCGAACCGCACCGGTGCGTCCGCTGCGCCGAGCAGGGTGGGCTCCAGGCGGTCCTGCGAGGTGACCACGCCGATCACAGGGCTCTCGGGGATCGGCGCGTTGACCCCGACCATGGCCGCCGTGGCGAAGTCGCGGTCGTACAGGGTGTCGCGGAAGCGGATGCGGCCGAACTCCGGCGGGAACGCGTTGGCCGCGATCTCGGCGGCGAGCCCGAGACGGCGGAAGATCTCCATCGAGCGCGCGTTGACCAGCCGGGACCGGGGGAAAGGGGACAGCTCGCGGCGCTTCTCGACCAGCAGGGTCCGCACACCCCAGCGTTCCAGCAGCGCCCGGGCGGTGAGCCCGACCGGGCCACCGCCGACGATCAATACCTCCACCTCGGCGTGTGCCACGGGCATGTCGGGTCCTCCTGCTCTGCGACGGACGGCCGGACGACCACGATAGGCATGTCACCGACCGGAGGGCCGACGCATCGTCAGGCGTCGAGGGTGAGGTCGGAAGTGGGGATCGACTGGCAGGTGAGGACGTCGGTGTCGGGGAGGTCGTCGGGCGGCGTGACGAGGTGGGCGGCGGTTCCCTTCAGGACGGTGCAGGCACAGCTTTCGCACTGGCCGAGGCGGCAGCCGCTGGGCATGGCGATGCCCGCGGCCTCGCCGAGTGCCAGGAGCGGCCCGCCGTCCTTGCGCCAGGTGGCCGTTCTTCCCGTACGGGCGAAGGTGACGGTGAAGGCGGCGTCCGCGGGGACGGACACGGCGCGCGGGACGGGACGGAACTTCTCGCTGAAGACTTCGAAACGCGGGACTCCCCGGGCCCTGAGGCCTCCGGTGAGGGCGTCGAGCATGGGCTGCGGCCCGCACAGGTAGAAGCGGGCACGGCGGTCGATGAGTCCGGGGTCGATGTCGTCCACGCCGATGCGGCCCGTGCGGTCGTGGTCGCGGCCGAGCCGGTCACCCGGAGAAGGGGCGGTGTAGTGGTCCACGATCCGAAGGACCGGGATACGGGCGGCCAGCTCGCGCAGGCGGCCTCGGAAGGGGTGCTCGGCGGAGTTGCCGTTTCCGTGGTGCAGGACGACCTCGGGGACGGTGCCGCCGGTGGCCGCGAGGGTCTCCAGGTAGCTGAGGAAGGGGGTGATGCCGATGCCACCGGCGAGGAGGACCACGGGGTGGTCGGTGTGGGTGGGGATACGGAACACGCCTGCGGGTGCCGAGAGGTGGAGGCGGTCGCCGGTCTGCAGCCGTTCGTGGACACCTGTGGAGAAGGCGCCGCCGGGGACGTGGCGTACGGCGAGTTCGTAGGCGGTGCGGCCGCTCTGCACGGCGGGGCCGGTGAGGGAGTAGCTGCGGCCCGCCGCCGGGTCCTGGAGCGTGCCGTCGGGGTGTTCGGCCCGGAGGGTGAGGTGCTGGCCGGGAAGGTGGTCGGGCAGGGCGCCGCCGTCGCAGGGCTCCAGTCGCAGGCCGCGGACCCCGGGGCTCACGTCGGTGAGGGCGGTGACGGTGAAGGCGCGGGTGCCGGTCCAGGAGCCGTCGGCGGGCGCGGGGCGGATCTGGCACACGGAGGAGCGCAGCGGCGCCGAGCCGCTGAGCGGATCGGTGCTGCTGTGGTCGACGAGCCGGTTGAAGTTGCTGCCGGTGGGGCCGGTCGGGTCGGCTCCGGGCAGGGCGAGGTCGGGGGCGTCCTGCCACCAGCCGTACTCGCCGACGACGACCGAAGGGTGCAGGGAGTCGTCGAAGCGGGCGCGCAGGCGGATGGAGCCGAGGCGGGTGGTGAGTTCGACCCACTGGCCCTCGCCGATCCCGCGGGCGGCCGCCGCCCGGGGGTGCAGGTCCACCGAGGGGTCGGCGGCGCGGCGGCGCAGTGAGGTCAGCGAGCGCTGCTGGCTGTGGACGAAGTAGCCGTGCTTGGCGCAGGTCAGCACGAGCGGGTACACCGCGTCGGTGGGGGCGGGGTCGTGGTGTTCGGGCACCGGCGGGTAGCCGTGGTCCAGCAGCCGCTCCGAGTAGAGCTCGACGCGCCGGGTGGGGGTGCCGAAGCCGGTCACCGCGGCTCCGGCTCCGCCGTCGGATGCGGGCGCCGCAGCGGGTGCGGCGTACTTGCGGTGGGCGAGCGGGCGGGGCACCCGTACCCCGCCGGGCCGGTCGCGCAGCGAGCGGACGGTCAGGCCGAGGGGTTCGAGCTGCCAGTTCCAGGCCGCTTCGATGTCCCCGCCGAAGAACTCCTCGCCCAGGCCCAGGCGGCAGGCGAGGTCGAAGACGAACTCGGTGTCGCTCCGGGACTCCCCCTGCGGTTCGACCATTCGGGGCCGGAGCTGGACGTGTTCCTGGGCGCGGTGGTCGATCTCGAAGCCGAAGCGCAGGGCCTCGTGCTCGTAGGCGCTGTTGACCGGCAGGACGATGTCGGCGCTGGCGCTGGTCGGGTTGTGGAACAGGTCGAGGTGGACCTGGAAGTCGAGCTGTCGCAGGGCGCGGGCGGTGCGGTCGGAGTCGGGCTGCGCGACGACGAGGTTGGAACCGAAGCCGATCAGGGCGCTGACCCGGTACGGGTGGCCCGTCTCGATGGCCGTGCACAGGTCGCCGGCGTTGATGTACCCGGAGGCGGGCGGGCCCAGGGGGTGCTTGTCGAGGCCGAGGGCCTTGGCGCGCTGTTCGGGGGCGAGCTGGGCGGAGGAACTGGCCGGGTTGAAGGGCGGGGCGGGGGCGACGTGGTTGCCGCCGGGGCTGTCGTAGGAGCCGGTCAGGGCGTAGAGGGTGGCCAGGGCGCGTTCGGTCTGGGTGGCGTTCGCGCTCTGTCCGACGCCGGTCCAGCCGTAGTACGTGACCGACGGCGCGGCGGCGATCTCCGCCGCCAGGGCGCGGATCTCGCGTTCGGGGATCCAGGTCGTTTCCGCCACGCGGGCGGGCGGCCAGGCGGCGCAGGCTTCGGCGTACCGCTCGAAGGCGGGCGCGCACGCCACGAGGGAGCCGTCCCGGAGGGTGACCTGTCGGGTGCCGCGCAGCGCGAACCGCTCCGGGCGGCGAGCGGCGCGCGTCGTGTCGTGGGCCTCGGCCCGGCCGGTCTCGTCGTCGAAGACGGCGAAGGCATCGGCGGTGGTGTCGGCGGTGGCGGCTGAGCCCCCGGAGCCGTCGTCTTCGGCGGGCAGTTCGTCGGCGCGCAGGAAGCGTCCGGTGTCGGTGCGCACCAGCAGGGGCCCGTTGGTCCAGGCCCGCACGAACGCCTCGTCGTAGCCGCCGGTCTCGATCAGCAGGTGGGCGAGTCCCAGCGCGAGCGCGGCATCGGTGCCGGGCCTCACCCGCAGCCAGTGATCGGCCCGCAGGGCGCTGGTGGAACGGCGCGGGTCCACGACGGCCAGCTTCGTGCCGTTCGCCTGGGCCTCGGACAGCGCGGCGGACTGGGCCAGCCAGGTCTTGGCCGGGTTGAAGCCCCACAGCAGTGCGAGCCCGGCGTGCGCGTAGTCGGGCGGCGGGATGGGCGATCCGAAGGTGAAGGCGTGCGCGAAGTCCTTGTGCCAGTTGCAGATCTCGGCGCTGTACACGGTGTTCGGGCTGCCGAAGCGGCGTACGAAGCGCTCGATCCACTCGGTGGCGTCCGAGACCATCGTCCCCGAGGGCGTGGCCACGCCGAAGGCGACGGCCTCGGGCCCTTGCTCCTCGGAGATCGTCCGGAGCTTGGCGGCGATCTCCGTCATCGCCTCGTCCCACGAGACGGCGACCCAGCCCGGATCGGGGTCCGACTTGGGATTCGTACGGCGCAGCGGGGTGGTCAGGCGCCGGGTGCTGTGCGCGATCTCCGGGGCTGAGCGGCCCTTGGGGCACATCGCCGCCCCGGTGGGGTGGTCGGGGTCGGGCCGCACCCCGGTGAGCCGCCGACCGTCCTCGATGGTGTAGATCGCGCCGCAGCGCGACTTGCAGAGGGTGCAGTACCCGCGCTTCTCCTCGACCGCCATCAGGACCTCCGCTCGCGCGCGGCTCCGTCGCCGCTCCCTCCATTGCACGCCCGTTCCATCGGCCGTCCCACCGCCATCGGTCCCCTTCTTGCAGGTCGGACGTCCCGGCCGTGGCAGGATCCGTGATCATGAGCATGAGCATTGATCGAGCGGATCGGCCCGTGGCCCTGGTCACCGGGTCGACGTCGGGCATCGGGGAGGCCGTCGCGCGCAGGCTCGCCGCGGACGGGGTGCGGGTGGTCGTGCACTCGCGGAGCAGCGTGGAGGCCGGCGAGGCGCTGGCGGCCGAGCTCGGCGGGGCGTACCTGCGGGCGGATCTGGAGGTGGAGGAGGAGGCCCGAGGGCTGGTCCGGGCGGCGCTCGGCCGGTACGGGCGGCTGGACGTGCTGGTGAACAATGCCGGCATCAGCTGGCCGATCCCCCACGACGACCTGGCCGCGGCCACGCCCGCGGACTGGCGCCGGCTGCTGGAGGTCAACCTGATCGCGCCCTGGGTGCTGTGCACGGAGGCACTCCCGGCGCTGCGCCGGTCCCCTGAGGGCGGCAGCATCGTGAACGTCACCAGCCATGCCGGGGTGCGGCCCAAGGGCTCGTCGGTGCCGTACGCGGCGAGCAAGGCCGCTCTGAACCACGTGACACGGCTCCTCGCGGCCGCGCTCGGTCCCGACGTACGGGTCAACGCCCTGGCTCCGGGGCTGGTGGACACGCCGATGACGAAGGACTGGGTACAGGCGCACGAGCTGTGGCGGGACCGCGCGCCCATGCGCCGACCGGCGCAGCCCGCCGACGTGGCCGAACTGGTGGCTTCGGTGATCGCCAGCAGCTACCTCACCGGCGAGGTCATCGTCTTCGACGGCGGGCTGAACCTGACCTGAGGCCCCGCCATCGGAAGAGGGCGGGGCCTGGCCGGCAGTCCTGTGGGGTCCGCTACTTGACGGTGACGGTCCCGGTCAGGATGCGGTGGTCGGAGCAGAGGCCTCCGGGTACGTCGGTGCAGCCGGCGGAGATGCCCAGCGAGTCCGCGCTGTACGGGCCGGCGAGGGCCGACTCACGGACGAAGATCATGTCGATCTTGGCATTCGGCCCACAGGGCGGGGTGTTGGATCCGGAACCCTCGACGGTCCACTCGCCGTACCCGAGGCACTGGCCCTCGTCGTTGTCGTCGAGCTCGCGGTACTCGCCGGTGTTGTTCGGGTTGTTGGCCGTATTCGCGCTCGCCGCGTAGAAGGTGTTCAGCCGGCCGTAGTCCGGCTGGGCGTTGAAGTCACCGGCGATCAGCACCGACTCGCTGCTGTGCGCCTCCAGCTCCGCGTGTACGGCGTTCAGCTGGGCGGTGCTGAAGGCGAGCTCCTTGGTGATGTGCGTGGTGCAAAAACGGGTGCCCGACCCGTCGATGAGCGCCGCGCACAGCATGTTCCGCTTCTCGGCGGTGCCGTCGTCCGGCAGCGCGATCCGGTCGGCGGCGCCCAGCGGCCGCTTGCTGAAGATCGCGTTGCCGTAGGCGCCGTTCTTGCAGATCGCCGGGTTGCCGCCCTGGCGGCTCGGCTCGAAGCGTGCGAAGTTGGTCGCCAGCTGCGGCCACTGCTTGTCGCGCAGCTTCGTGACGAGGTCGTTGTACTGGCTCTCGCAGAGTTCGTTGAAGGCCGCGAAGTCCGCATTGCGGTAGACGATCGAGCCGACCGCCGCGTCGACCATGCCGGTGTCGGTCCGGCCGTCGTGAATGGCGTCCCCGGCGACGTTCCACTGCCAGACGTTGTACGTCTTCGGGGTCACGGTGTCGGCCTGGGCCGTCGTGACGGGCAGCAGCAGCGCGCACAGCGCGCCGGCCAGCGAAAGCTTGTGGCGGAGTTTCATGAGCGGGTTCCCTCCCGAGAGTGTGCCGCCTCGGATCGGGCAGATCACCGGCGGAGATCGTATCGACCGAACCCCGGATTCATCAATTGGAGTTGATATCGGTTCAACTGTGATTAATCCCGCTGCTTCACTTGCCTCACCCGGCCACGGTGTCGCCCTGGCGATGGGCCACCTTCCACTCACCCTCCTCGCGGCGGTACACCTGGGTGGCCCGCAAGGTGTAGGTGCGCGGCTGTCCGTCGACGGAGGCGGAGGTGTGCTCAAGGCCTGCCGTAAAGGCCATGTCACCCACGACGTCGAACGCCCGCAGTTCGAAGACGTACGACGTGCAGTCGGAGAAGCTGTCGCCGAGGCCGGCGAAGAGTGCGTCGATCTCCCGCTGGCCGTTGGCGCTGCGCCATGCCCCGAGGACGCTCACGGGCTCGTTGCGCGACCAGAGCGCCCGGCGGGGGGCCGCGTCGCCGTTGTGGAGCGCCAGTTCTGCTTCGTACAGGGCCGTCTTCACCCACACCAGGAAATCGTCACGGTCGCTCATGCCCTCATGCTGCACCCGCCGTCGCCACGAACACCGGGCGGCGCGCCTGCGCTCCGGGCCCTGGCGGAGCCCGGAGCGCAGGTCTGCCATCGCCTTACGAGCCGGCTCGGTCGTTGTCTTCGCCGTCGCCGCCGCCGAGGAGGGCGCGCAGGTATCCGATCAGATCGTCGAGCGACTCGGTGACACGCGCGGTCCGCAGCTCACCGACCGTTGTGACCTGATAGCGGTGCTCCCCGAGGTGATCGACGACGAACTGCCGGCTTTCGAAGTCCATCGGGTCGACGCGGAGCCGGAGCTCGCCGTGCGTGAACGTCGGGAACAGCGTGCGCAGCCGGTCGTCCGCGTGAATGCGGCTCAACAGGCTCCGGTGGGCGGCATGGAAGTCGGATCCGAGCAGCTGGGACCACTGCTGGGGAGTGACGTCCCCGATTTCGACCGCCCGGGCGAACTCGTCGAGCCGCACGAAGGCGAAGTTCGCTTCGAACTCGTCGAGCGACATCCCGGAGCACCAGGCGGCGACCGCGTCCACGAGCAGCCCCAGCTCACCTGTCGAGCCGGTCGCCCAGGTGAAGCCCGGGGAGTGGATGCCCAGGAGGAACAGCCGCTCCTCGGGCGCGAGGCTGACGGTGACCGTTCCCCTGTCCGTTGCGATCCTGATGCCGTGGAGCGAGGCTGCCACCGGCCCGATGGGCAGGCCTCGCAGGTGCGCCAAGGTACTCATCGCGATCGCGAGGCCGCCTGCCGCGGAGATGTCCGGGTACAGGGGTTGAAGCTGTGGATCCATGCGTTCCCTCATCCGATGCAACTGCAGTGCGAGAAGATTCCGCCGACGACGGGGCCCAAGTCCCCCACCCGCCCCGACAGGTCCGGCATTTCGCCGAGGGGCAGCTGGATCACGCCGCCCGCACCGTCCGGCTCGTACCGGCGGATGGAGTCCCCTGCCCGCTGGCCGTTGCCGGCCTTCACCGCCGCGTCGGCGGCGTACGCGGAGGCGGCGCGGGCCACCTCGGAGGAGGCGCCTGCCCCGTCGACCGCGAGAGCGGTCAGGTTCGCGGCGCGGGCGGCGGAGATCGCGGCCTGAGCCGCCGGGGCGGCACGGCGGGTGGACTCGGCGGCACGGCCGGCGTCGGCCTTCGTCGCCGGACCACCGGACCTCCAGAACGGCGCGGCGGACACCAGCGTCGACGCCTCCCAGCGTGTTCGACCTATGCTGCGGCGCACTGACTCTCCCCCTCTGCCAGCCGGCACTCACCCGGACCGGCGTACATGAGGCCCGGCCGAGCCGGGCATGGGCGGCTCCCGGCCCCCGAGGACCGTATGGGGGAACCCGCCGGATTTCAACCAGCCTTGATCGAAATCAAACTATGATTGATAAGAAGGCTGTAAACGGCTACCGTCTCCCCCCGTACCGCCCGCCGCAAAGGAACCAGCGTGATACACCGCGCCCGCAGAGCCCTCGTCACCGTGGCCGCACTCGTCCTCACCGGACTCGGCGTGGCGACCTATGCCGCCGCTCTGCCCGCCGGCGGTGAAGCGGCGGCGGACACCGTGCCGCCGTACGCCGTCGAGGACTTCTCCCACAGCCTGCAGGCGAAGACCGGCCCCCTGCGGGTGGTCACCTGGAACATCTGCGGAGACGCCGGCGGCGCACGCGGCGACGAAGGCTACTGCCCGCAACGCAACTTCCCGGCGAAGAAGATCCAGGCGCTCACCGATCTCGTCGCGAAGCACGACGCGAACGTGATCATGCTCCAGGAGGCCTGCGGATACACCGCGCACCCCGGGGAGCCCACGGCGAACGAGAAGTTGAGCCACATGTGGCTGCTCGACCAGGTCCTGTCGGACGACTGGCAGCTGATCCACGCCCCGGGCACGCGGGCAGACGGCAACAAGTACTGCCGCCCGGGCTCGGAGCCGGGTCTGGAAGGGCCGTTCCTGGGCGGCGACATCGGCGTCCTGATCGCCGTCAAGGGCGGCTTCGCCCAGAGCCAGACCCAGATCATCGAAAGCCTGCCGCGCGACCTGACCGCGGCGGACTTCGCGCAGTTGCCCGCGGCGGAGAGCGGCGACGTCCTGACTCAAGAGCTGCAGAAGCTGGCGAAACGCAAGAGCCCCGTACTGTGCGTCCGCCCCACCGCGTGGGCCGAGAAGCTGTGCACGACGCACCTGGTTCCGGGCGTGTCAAAGAAGAAGTTCCCCGACATCGTACGAACCCTGCAGACGCAGCTGATCAAGACCGAGCTCGCCACCGACTTCCGCAACGGCATCGTCATCGGCGGTGACCTCAACGCCTCGGCCAAGTCGGCCACGCTCGGCGGCATTTCGGGCGACCTCGACCGCTGCGCCACCGACCCGGCCCTTCACACCCATCAGACCTGGTCCGGCGCCACTCCCAGCACCTACACCCTGGACCACCTGTTCACCGACCGGCGCCCCGGACACCACTTCACCGGCTGCCAGGTGGACCAGACGCTGATGGACATGACGCACCAGACGCCGGACACCCAGCCCACGACCGGCGTCTCGGACCACGCTCCCGTCATCGCGTACTTCTGAGCCGCTCGGACGGGACCTTGCGCGGCCGGGGACCCGCATACTGCTGCGGTGAAGAGCAACCACGTGGTTCTCGACTGCGCCCTGCCCATCGAGGACCGGATCAAGCATCTCGTCGAGCTGTGGATCCGCGACGGCCGCGGCCGCGACCACCTGGTGACGGGCAAGGCCTTCTACGCCGTGTACTGCTGGCACCTGCGCCACCGGACCGATCACGACACGGCTCGGGCCGACTTCGTCGCCGCCTCCTACGCCTCCATCGGCGGCAGAGACGGCTGGGACGCCGCCCTCCGCGAGCGGACCACCTGCGCGGGCTGCGGGGACAGCTATCTGATGGAGAACATCGGGCTGTGCACCGGATGCATGCGGTACACCTGCTACTCCTGCGGCCCGCACGGATCCTGCGCCGCCGAAACCGTCTGACTTCCCGGGCCGGAGCTTGCGTCGGTGTCGTCGGCAGTGTCGATGCCGACCGGGCCTCGGGGAAGCAGCCGGTCCAGCCACGTGGGCAGCCACCAGTTGGCCCGGCCGAGGAGTGTCATGGTCGCCGGTACCAGCACCATGCGTACGACCGTGGCGTCGATGAAGATCGCGGTGGCCAGGCCGAGCCCGAACATTTTGGCGGAGGGGTCGTCGGCGACGGCGAAGGACAGGAAGACCGCCACCATGATGAGGGCGGCCGACGTGATGATCCGGGCGGTGCCGGAGACGCCCTCCACGATCGCCGTGCTGTTGTCACCGGTGCGCACGTACTCCTCACGGACGCGCGCGAGGAGGAACACCTCGTAGTCCATGGACAGGCCGAACAGGATGGCGAAGAGGAACATCGGGATGAACGACACGACCGGAACTGTCGCTTCCAGTCCGATCAGCGCGCCTCCCCAGCCCCATTGGAAGACCGCGACCATGACCCCGTAGGCCGCGCCGATGCTCAGCAGGTTGAGCATCACCGCCTTGAGCGGTACGACGACCGAACGGAAGACCGGCAGCAGGAGAAGGAACGAGAGCGCCAGCACGGCGGCGATGAACACCGGCAGGCGCTGGCTGGTGCGTTGGCCCACGTCGGACAGGCTCGCGGCGGCGCCGCCGACGTGGGCCCTGGCCGGGCCCTCCCCGATCGCCGTGGGCAGCACCTCGGTGCGCAGCCGGGCGATGGTGTCGGCCGTGGCCTTGTCCTGAGGGCTGGTGGTCGGGAACACCACGAGGGTCGCGATGCCGGTGGCCCCATCGATGTGTGTCGGCGCGACGGATGCGATGCCCGGATCCGCCGCGACCGTGGTGACGAGACGGTCCACCACTCCCCGATCGCCGGAGGGGTCCGCGGCGATGACGAGGGGCCCGTTGGTGCCCGGGCCGAACCCCTCGGCGACGAGGTCGTAGGCGCGGCGTTCAGTACGGCTCTGCGGCAATGAGCCGTCGTCGGGCAGGCCGACGCGCAGGCCGAGAACGGGCAGCGCCGCCGTCAGCAGCAGCCCCGCCGCGCCGACCGCGTACGGCACCGGGTGCCGGCTGACGTGGCCGATCCAGCGCCGCCACCCGGCGGCGGAGGCGGCGCCCGCCGCCGGGTCCCGCCGTCGGTCGATTCGGCCCGACCGCCTGGCCCGAAGAGCCCGGACGATCCGGCCGGCCTGGCCCAGCCGCGGGCCGGCCGCGCCGAGGAAGGCCGGCAGTAGCGTCACCGACGCGAGCACCATGGTCAGGACGACGATCGAGACTGCCAGGCCGCCCACCGTCATGAACGGCACGTTCGCGACCGCCATGCCGAGGATCGATACGACGACGGTGCCGCCGGCGAAGACCACGGGCCGCCCCGCCGTGGCCACCGCCCGTCCGGCTGCCTCGTGTGGATCGAGCCCGCGCGCGAGGTACTCCCGGTGTCTGGCGAGCACGAACAGCGCGTAGTCGATGCCCACTCCGAGCCCGACCATGCTGCCCAGGACCGGTGCGAAGGCGGGGACGTCCATCACGCCCGCCAGTACCGTCATCGTGGCAACGCCGACGGTCAGCCCGAAGACCGCCATGCCGATCGGGAGCGCGGCGGCGACGAGCGAACCGAATGCCAGGAACAGGATCGCGGCGGCGGCAAGGAGCCCGATCAACTCGCTTGCGCCGCCGTCGGGGTCGGAGAAGGCGTAGAAGAGGCTCCCGCCCATCTCGATCCGCAGGGGCAGCTCGGCGCGCAGCCGGTCGCCGAGATCGACCAGGGCGTCGAGGTCCTCGGCCGACAGTCGGCTCTGGTCGGGGTACTGCACCCGGACGACCGCGATCCGTCCGTCGGCCGAGACAAGTCCGCCGCGCACGGCGCTGTCCCGGCCTGCGTCGAGTGCCCCCGCCGGGTCGCTCGTGCCGAGCACGTGCGGCAGCCGCTTCACCTCGGTCTGCAGCCGCGTGAGAGCGGTGCGCGCGCTGCCGCCGTCGAAGAAGGTCGCACCGCCGTCGCGGGGGGTGACGACGACCTGGGCGGTCATCCCCTCCTGACCCGTGCCGGCCCGCTCGATCAGTGCCGCGGCCCGTTGGGAGTCCAGTCCCGGAGCGGTCATCGAGTCCGCGGTCCGCCCGCCGAAGGCGAAGGCGGCGAGGACGGCAAGCATGGCGGCGAGCAGCCATGCCGCGATCATCCGCCAGGGATGGCGGGCGGCGCTTGTGCCCAGGCGCAACAGGGCTTTCGAGAGCATCGGGTTCTCCAACCACCTCGTCGGCCGTCCTTGTACGGCCGCCGATGCCGAGGCTCCTCGCCACGGCGCTCTGCGGCATCGGCTCGCGGGCCGCGGATCCATCGGCCTCAAGTCGGAGTGAGGCCCCGTCCTTTCGGCCGATGCGCGGCACTGCGCGGTGCCTAGGCTGGGAACGTGCTGCGAGACGACCTGCGAACCCTGTGGACCGAGCCCCGGCCGCCCGACAGTCCCGCCCGGGTGCGGAGGGACTGGGTGCTGCTCGCCGCGGGCCTGGGCGCTGCGGTGCTGGAGGCCACCTTGCGCGAGGACGTCGTGTGGCGGCCGGTGGCGGTGGTGTTCGCCGTAGGGATGTGCCTGCTGCCCCTGTGGCGCCGGACCCGCCCGCTGGCGATGGTCACTCTGGGGTTCGGCTCGGTGATCCTGCTCCAGGTGGCTTCGCTCGTCGCCGCGACGCGCGAGCCCGTCGGCCTCTACACCGGCGGCGTCGCGCTCGTGCTGGTGTACGCACTGCCCCGGTGGGGATCGGGACGGGAGATCGTACTGGGCGGCGCGGTGATCCTCGCAGCCTTCGCGGTGTGTGCCGTCACGGACGACACCCCGGCCCTCGAACAGGGCGCGGGCCTTGTCTTCCTGCTGCTGCCCGGCTTGATCGGGGCTGCCGTACGGTTCCGGGTGGCCGCTCGCGAGCGGGAGTGGGAGCAAGTACGCTCCCGCGAGCGTGAGCAGCTCGCCCGGGAACTGCACGACACGGTGGCCCACCACGTCTCGGCCATAGTGATCCGCGCCCAGGCGGGCCGGGTGCTCGCGGGCACCGACCCGTCCGCCGCCGTCGAGGCGCTGGAGGGGGTCGAGGAGGAAGGGGCTCGCACGCTCGAGGAAATGCGAGCCATGGTCGCCGCGCTGCGCGGCCGCGGGGTCGGCGCCGAGCTGGCGCCACCTGCCGGCGTGGCGGACCTGGAGCGCCTGGTGCGCGCGCCGGGTGGTCGCCTCAGGGTCGACCTGGGGCTCGACGGCGAGCTGGACGCGCTGCCCCCGGCCGTGGACGCGGCCGTCTACCGCATCGTGCAGGAGTCGGTGACCAACGCGATGCGCCATGCGGTCAGTGCGACCGAGGTCGTCGTCCGGGTGACCGCGGAACGGCGTACGGTACGGGTGAATGTGCGCGACAACGGTCAACGCACCGGCCGATGTCGCGACGGATACGGACTTACCGGACTGCGCGAGCGCGCGGCTCTGCTCGGCGGCACACTACAAGCCGGCCCGGGCGCCAACGAGGGCTGGCATGTCGAAGCCGAGCTGCCGAGAGCGAGGAGGGTGAGCGATGGCCATTCGCGTCCTCGTCGCTGACGACCAGACCATCATCCGCAACGGGCTGCGCATCATGCTGAACGCCCAGCCCGACATCGAGGTGGTCGGCGAGGCCGCCGACGGACAGCAGGCGGTCCGCCTGGCCCGCGAACTGCGCCCCGACGTCTGCCTGTTCGACATCCGCATGCCCGTACTCGACGGGCTGGAGGCCACCCGTCTGATCGCCGGCCCGGGCGTCGCCGATCCGCTGGCCGTGGTCGTCATCACCACCTTCGACCTCGACGAGTACGTCTACGGCTCACTGCGTGCCGGCGCCCGAGGATTCCTCCTCAAGGACACGGGGCCGGACCTTCTGGCGCAGGCCGTACGGTCGGCATCCGACGGTGAGGCGCTCATCGCGCCCAGCGTCACCGTCCGTCTGCTCCAGGCCTTCTCGGACCTGCCCGCCGGCCGGCCCGCGGCCCAGCCGGTCTCCCCCGTCACCGCCCGCGAGGAGCAGGTGCTCCTCGCCGTCGCTCGCGGGCTGACCAACACCGAGATCGCCGATGCGCTGCACATCAGCCTCAGCACGGTGAAGACGCATCTGGCCAGCCTGATGGCGAAACTCGGCGCCCGCAATCGGGTCGAGATCGCGATGTGGGCCTACGAGACGCGCCGCATCCTTCCCGGAACCTGAGCCGGGGCACCGGGCACCGGGCACCGGGCACCGGGCACCGGGCACCGGGCACCGGGCACCGGGCACCGGGCACCGGGCACCGGGCACCGGGCACCGGGCACCGGTCCATGAGCCCCCGCACGGAGTTGCGGCCGGCTCACGGAATGACGAGGACCTTGCCCCGGATCCGGCCGGCCTGGCTGAGGCGGTGGACGTCGGCGAGGTCGGCCAGTGGGCGTGTTGAGCCGATGTCGAGGGTGAGCATGCCGGCGTCGACGAGTTCCACGAGCGCCCGCAGGTCCGCGGCGTCGTTGCGGGCGACCACGTGCGTCGCGCTCACCCCGGCGTCGCGCGGCGGCTCGATCGGGGTGGCGATCGACACGATCCGCCCGCCCGGCCGCACCAGGGGCACCAGGGCCGCGGCGCCCTGCAGGCTGACCGGGACGAGGTTGAGCAGGATGTCGACCGGGCCGTCGAGGGCGGTGGTCACCGGTCGGGCGGTGTAGTCGATGACGTGGTCCGCTCCCTGCCGCAGGACGGCCTCGGTGCTTCGCGGGCCGGCCGTGGCGGTCACCTCGGCCCCGGCGTACTTGGCGAGTTGCGTGACGAAGCCTCCGACGCCGCCACCAGCGCCGTTGACCAGTACCCGCAGGCCCCTGGCCACCTTCCCGTGCTCGAACACCGCCTGCCACGCCGTCAGACCGGCAACGGGAAGCGCCGCGGCGTGCGCGAGCGGGACGGATCCCGGTGCTGCGGTCAGCTCGGCGGCGGGCGCCCGGACGTACTCGGCGGCCGCGCCCCCGCCGTCGAGCCGTCCGATCACCCGGTCGCCCACGGCGAACCCTTCCACCCCCGGGCCGATCTCGGCCACGGTGCCGGCGGCGTCCCAGCCGAGCGTGTACGGCAGGTCCACGGGGAGGAACGCCTGCAACAGCCCGGCGCGGAGCGCGGCTTCGGTGGGGTTGAACGAGGTCGCGGCGACACGGACGAGGACTTCGCCGAAGTCGGGGCGAGGACGGGCAACGTCGTCGTGGCGGATCACGGAGGGGTCGCCGAACTCGTGGATGCGAGCGGCCTTCATCGTCGTCATGCCCTGAATCTATGAGCGCGGATGAGGACGATCCATGCGTGAGACCGCCTCATTCATGCGCGATCGTCTCGCACCCGCACGTACTCTCGGGGCATGGATGTGCTCAGCGACGTGGTCGCGGTGACGCGGACCGGCCGGCCTCGGTCGGCGTGTGTGCGGTGGCATGCACCGTGGGGGCAGGAGTTCGCCTCCGTACCGGGGTCGGCGGGCTTCCAGGTGGTCCTTCAGGGTTCGTGCTGGCTCCTGGCCGGGGACGCGGCACCCGTCCGACTGGGCACGGGGGACGTGGTGTTCCTGCCGCACGGCAAGGGGCATGTCCTGACCGACAGCCCCGAGACCTCGGTGGAGGCCCCGGCCTGCGGCCCGGACGGACCGGCTGGACCGGATGACGTGGATGGCTCGGGGCGGTACGACGCGTACGCCTTGGACAGCGTCGACAGGAGCGGGGACGGTGGTCCGGTCACCGTGTTGCTCTGCGGGGCCTACCGACTCGACCCGTCCCGCGCCCACCCGCTGCTGCTCACCCTGCCGGATCTGATCCACCTGCCGGCGCGCCCCGACCGCCGTCCCGAACTCGACTCGGCGGTAAGGCTGCTCGCCGCCGAGCTGGAGGCCCCGGGGCTGGGCACGGACGCGGCCGTTCCCGCGCTTCTGGACACGCTGCTGCTGTACATCCTGCGCGTCTGGTTCGCCGAACAGCCCGGCGGAGCAGCCACCACCGGGTGGGCTGCCGCGCTGAACGACCCGCAGGTCGCGGCGGCCCTCCACGCCATCCACCGCGATCCGGCGACCCCGTGGACCGTGGCGACGCTCGCCACGGAGGCCGGGCTCTCCCGGGCACCCTTCGCCAGGCGCTTCACACGGCTGGTTGGCCGGCCGCCCCTCGGCTACCTGACCTGGTGGCGGATGACCAACGCGGCACGACTGCTACGGACATCGGACGCACCACTGCGATCCGTGGCCGTCCAGGTGGGCTACACATCCGAGTTCGCCTTCGCCCACGCCTTCAAGCGCGCGCACGGGATACCGCCGGGCGCTTACCGGCGCGGGAGCTGAACGGGAGCGACAGCCACCTCACACAGGCCCTAGTGGGCCCAGGGCGGCGTGACGGTGGTGCCGTCGGCCAGTTTGGCCGTGAGTCCGACGCTGGTGGTGACCCACATGTGCGCGGGCAGGTCGGTGGTGTTGGCGACCCCGAGCTCGGAGCCCGCCGGGGCCACCGCCGCGTCGCCTACGCCGAGTTCGGCGCTCTCGCCGTCGATGGTGAGCCGGAGGCGGCCGGACAGGACGTAGAACGTCTCCTCGTGGCTGATCGTGTGGGCCGGGCCGACCATGCCGGCCGGGATCTCGGTGCGCCAGGCGGCGAGTTCCCGGCTGCCCGTGCCGGGACGGACGTAGGAAACGAAGCGGCCGCCGTGGATCTCGTGCGCGACGGCCTGGTCACTGCGGATGAACGGCATACCAACCTCCATATGGACAAGTAGCTTGTCCATTAAGACAAGCAGCTTGACGAGTTATAGTCAAGCCCATGGACGACGCCCTCGCCTTCTCCGCACTCGTACTGGCTCTCTCCGGGCAACTGGTGCAGGAGATCCACGCCCGCGTTTCCCAGCAGGGATTCGAGGACCTGCGGCCCGCCCACGGCTTCGCCTTCGCCCGCATCTCCCTGGGCGACGCCACCACGGCCCAACTCGCCGAGCACCTGGGGGTGACCAAGCAGGCCGCCGCCCAGCTGGTCGAGGAGCTGGTCCGCAAGGGGTACGTCGTACGGCGCCCGCACCCCAACGACGCCCGCGCCCGGCTCCTGGAGCTGACCGAGGCGGGCTGGGCGGCCACCCGCGCCGCCGACGAGGCGGCCAGGGACGCCGTCGCGCCGTGGCGGGAGGCGCTGGGAGAGGCGCGCTTCAGCGAACTCGTCGCCGACCTGACCCGGCTGACCCCGCCGGGGCCGATCCGCCCAGCCTGGTGAGCCGCAACCCTCGCTCGCGCATTTATCCCCTTGATCTTGCTCGCCGGAACGGCCAGGCTGGCGAGTGCACAGGTCACAGCGCCGGATATGCTGGCGTGTTCTGACCCCGCGTCTTCTGCGGCTCGCGCTCACCCGCGCGCTCAGACGGGGGACCGCGTCACACTGCTACCACCTCAAGGCCTCATAAACGTGATGAAACGTTCCACCACCCTGAGCCTCGCCCTCGTCGGCGGGCTCTGCACACTCGGCCTCGACACCACTGTCGCCACAGCGGCGCCGCAGCCGCCCCGGCCCCTCGTCAGGATTCTGCCGCTCGGCGATTCCATCACCGCGGGCGCCGGCAGTTCGCACGGCGCCGGGTACCGGGCGCACCTGTGGGACCTGATGGCCGGCCAGTCCCGCTTCACGCCCGACTTCGTCGGCTCGGGCACCAGCGGGTCCGTCGCGGACCCGGACAACGAGGGCCACCCCGGTTACACCGTCGACCAGATACGTACCAACATCGACCGGTGGCAGACCTCGGCCGACCCCGATGTGATCCTCCTCCACCTGGGCATCAACGACCTCACGTGGAACCACATCAGCCCCGCCGACACCGCGCGCAGTTTCTCCACCCTCGTGGACCGCATCGTGGCCAACCGTCCCTCGGTCACGGTCGTCGTCCAGGGCCTGCTCCCCGACACCACCGGACTCGCGGGCGAGATCGAGCACGTCAACACCTACGTCAGCGACCAGGCAGCCGCCCGGCGCAGCCGCGGCGAGCGGATCCTCTACGTCCCCCCGCCGCGCCTGGAGGCGGCCGAGCTGCCCGACCAGCTCCACCCCAACGACTCCGGCTACCGCAAGATGGCCGAGTCCTTCAACGCCGGCCTGGAGCAGGCCGTCACCAACGGCTGGACCGTACGTCCGCCGGCTCCGCGGGCGGGTTCCGAGAACGGCGGCAGCGGGGCGGCGCGGTGGGCCGACTTCGACGGTGACGGCCGCCTCGACCTCGTGACGATCGCCGACAACGGCGAGGTGCGGGCCCGGCTGAACCGGGGCGGAGACCCGGCGGGGGCAGCCGGCTGGAAGGACCGCGGCCTCGTCGCGGGCGGCATCACCAACGACCGCGGCCGGGTGCGCCTCGTCGACTTCGACGGCGACGGCAAGGCCGACTACGTCGTCATCGACACCGACGGTTCGGTCAACGTCTGGCTCAACCGCGGCGGGGACAACGGCGGCGGCTGGCAGGGCATCGGCCGGGTCGCCGGCGGCACCACCAACCGGCACGAGCAGGTCCGCCTCTCCGACTTCGACGGCGACGGCAAGGCCGATTACGTCACCATCGCCGACAGCGGCGCCGTCCAGGCCTACCTCAACCGCGGCGGGGACAACGGCGGAGGCTGGTACGGCATCGGCCAGGTCGCCGGTGGCACCACCACCGACCGCACCCGGGTCCGCCTGGCCGACTTCGACGGCGACGGACGCGCCGACTACTGGACCGTCGCCCCCGACGGCAGCGTCACCGCGTACGTCAACCGCGGCGGCGACTCCCACGGCGGCTGGCGGCCCGTGGGGCAGATCGCCACGGGCGTGACCACGGACCACAACCAGGTCCACATCGCCGACTTCGACGGCGACACCCACGCCGACTACCTCGTCGCCGGAACCAACGGCAGCATCACCGGCTACCTCTTCAACGGCGGCGACCCCAACGGCGGCTGGACCTACATCGGCACCGTCGCCGGCGGCGCCTGACCGACACCGGTACGGAGAAGACCCCGGGGCATGCGCCCCGGGGTCTTTTGCATCTACACCACTCGTTGTAGAGCGGGACCGACCCCGGGGTGAGTCCCGCTCCGGCCACCACCTTGGTACCGGACAGGGATCAACCCTCCGTCGGTCGAGGCCCGTTCGGTCCTCTCGTTAGTTTTCCCCTGTCAGAACAACCGGACGCAGAACCTTCAGGGGAAACCATGACGCACGGAACGAAGTTCAAGGCCGCCGCACGGAGTCTGGCGGTCGCCGCCGCCGGTGTGGGGCTGGTCGTGGCCTTCGGCGGCTCCGCACAGGCCGCGGGCGGCACCTACAAGGCCCAGACGGCCAACGGCTGCGCCGCCGCGGAAGGCACTTACCACTGGTACGCGACCACCAAGTACAACAACATCCAGGCGTACAAGACGGACTGGGACTTCAAGGTGTCCGACAAGTGCTCCACGAACGGCCGCCAGGTCAGCCTCTACACCAAGTTCTCCAAGTGGAACAAGACCAGCGGCTCGTGGAACAACGACGGCAAGTACCACAAGATCAACGCCAAGGGCAATGGCGCGGACGTCGCGGATGTCCGCCTGTTCATCTGCGAGGTCAACCACGCAGAGACCTGCGTCCAGCTCTGACGGCAAGGCGGCCGCCGGACCGGTTCACACCGCGGCGAGTCCGGTCTCGTAGGCCACGACGACCGCCTGCGCCCGGCTGGTCAGTGACAGTTTGCTCATGCAGTGGTGGACGTGGGTCTTGACGGTCGCAGGGCTGAGCACGAGTTGCTCGGCGATGTCGGCGTTCGACAGTCCGGCGCCGACGAGGGCAAGGACCTCCACCTCCCTCTGGGTGAGTGCCTGGAGGCCGGGATGGGGTCGGGGCGCCGGGCGTTGGGGAGTGAAGGCGCCCACGAGCCCCCGGATCGCCGCCGGACTGAAGAGCATGTCTCCGCCGTGCACGGCGGTGATGGCGGAGATGAGCCGGTCCGGCGGGGTGTCCTTGAGCAAGTAGCCGCTGGCGCCGGCCCGAAGGGCGTCGTAGACGTGCGTGTCCAGGTCGAACGTCGTCAGGACGAGGACCTTGGGCACCGCCTCCGGGTCGGCCCGCGCGAGGATCTCCCGGGTCGCGTCGAGACCTCCCATGCCGGGCATGCGGATGTCCATGAGGACGACGTCGGGCCGGGTGGCGGCGGCGAGCCGCACCGCGGCTTCGCCGCTGTCCGCCTCGCCCACCACGTCGAGGCCGGGTGCTGCCCGCAGCAGAGCGACCAGCCCCGAGCGCACGAGGATCTGGTCGTCCACGACAAGGATCGTAGGCATACGCGGTGTTCTCTCCCCCTGGTACGGCGCCTGGTACGACGCCTGGTCAGGGCGTCGTGATCATGTACTGGCGACGATCTTCACCCCTGCCCTCCCGTCGATCAAGCCCGGACGGCCCGCCCGGTCGCACGCCCCGTTGACGGGGCACTCATCATGGACGGTATGACGACCGGATCCCGTGCTCGTTCGTTCAGCGCCGCGGCCGCACGGTACGCCGCCTACCGCCCCTCCTATCCGTCCGCATTGCTCGACGCCGTGGAGGAGTCTGCCGGCTTCCCGCTGGCCGGTGCGCGCGTCGCCGATGTCGGGGCGGGCACCGGCATCGCGACCGCCCTCCTGCACGCGCGCGGCGCCCGGGTCCTGGCCGTGGAGCCGGGCGACGGAATGGCTGCCGAGTTCCGGCGCCGCAACCCGGGCGTCCCCCTGGTCCGCGGCGACGGCAACCGCCTTCCGCTGGCCGACGCCGGCCTGGGCCTCCTCACGTACGCGCAGTCCTGGCACTGGACCGACCCCGCGCGCTCGGTCCCCGAAGCCCTGCGCGTCCTGCGGCCCGGCGGCGCACTGGCCGTCTGGTCCAACGACCCGGACACCGGCGTGGGGTGGATCGCCGACCAGCAGGCCCGCATCGAGGACCGCTTCGGCCCCGGCTGGTACATCAACGAACGCACGGGACCGTATCCGGGTCTCGCCTTCACCAACCGCCGACTGCGCTGGTCACGACGCATCCCCGTCGACACTCATCTGGCCAAACTCGCCACGCAGTCGCTCTTCCTGATCGACAAACCGGGAACGCATGACTTCCTCACCGCCGAGCGTGCCCACCTGACGGCCCTCTTCCCCGACGGCTGGATCGAGGAGCACTACGTCGTCGACCTCAACCTCGCGACCCGCCGCCCTTAGGGGGTGTCTGACGGATGTCGACGGGCGTCGCGACGCCCGTCAGCCACCCCCTAGGGCCGCGAACGTACTCACTCCACCACCAGGTCGGCGCGGCTGCGGCCCGGGGCGACGAGGCGGGTGTTCGCCTCGTCCGACCGGTTCACCCACTGCGCGGCGTACGACTCCTCCTTGCCGTGGCGGACGTGCCGGGCGATCAGCCGCCGTACGCGGAGCGTGTCGTCGGGCGCCAGGAACCAGGCCTCGTCCAGCAGCGGCCGCACCGCGGCCCACTCCCCCGCCTCGTACAGGAGGTAGTTGCCCTCGGTGATCACGAGCGGAACACCGGGGTCCACGGGGATGCTCCCGGCGATCGGCTCCTCCAGCGCGCGGTCGAAGGCCGGCGCGTACACCACCCCGCCGGGCTCCCGCAGCCGGCGCAGCAGGGCCGCGTACCCGGCGGCGTCGAAGGTGTCCGGCGCTCCCTTGCGGTCGGCGCGTCCCAGCCGTACGAGTTCCGCCTGGGCGAGGTGGAAGCCGTCCATCGGCACGACGGCCGCCAGCCCGGGGCCCAGCGCCCGCGCGAGGTCGTCGGCCAGCGTCGACTTCCCGGCGCCGGGCGGCCCGGCGATCCCCAGGATCCGCCGCCCGCCCTGCGCCGCCAGCTCCCGCGCGCGCCGTTCCAGTTCTTTCCTCTCCATCCCCCCATCCTGCCCCGGCCGGGCCGGTCCTCCGGAGCCCGGGGCCGCGGGGTCAGCTCCCGCAGCGGCCGAGGCAGACCCTCGGGTTCCTGCCCGGGGCCTGGGTGTCGATCAGGTAGTCCCAGTCGTAGGCCCTCGCGCCCACCGACGCGTCGGCCCAGCCGTCCCGGTAGCGGGCGAAATCGTAGGCGGTCGCCTTCCCCTGCCACGCGACCGTCGTGCCGGCCGTGCAGTCGACCGACTCGCGGAGCCAGCCGGTGATCTTCTGGTCGCCCTGCTGCTGGACCACGTACGCGTACACGTTGACCTGCGCGGACTTGGTGCACCGCAGGGTGCCGTGGAGCACCGCCTCGCCCTCGGGGGTGACGCTGCCGATCCGGGCGCCCGTCACGGCCAGGGCCAGCACCGGCGGGGCCGGCGGTGCCTGGACGCGGACGGAGCCGCGGGAGGCGGCCGTACTGCCCTGGCAGCGCTGTTCGAAGCTGGCGTCGAGGGAGTTGAGATGGCCCTGCGGGGTCCAGTCGATGCTGTGCACGGTGAAGCTGCCCGTGACGGCGTTGCAGTAGCGGCCGTCGCCGGAGAAGTCGAGTCCCGGCGTGCTCTCGTGGAACGGGAACAGGGTGGCTCCGGAGTAGGTTCCGGCGGTGAGCTTTCGGCCCGCCGGGGCGCCGAAGGCCGCGTACCACCAGGTGTCGCCGTCCTGGACCCGGATCTCCGCCATGTTGCTGCCGGTGCTGCGGTAGATGAAGAAGTTCTGCATGGGTGTGCCGAAGGACTTCGAACGGCCCTGGGTGACCTCGTCACCGGGGTCACCGCTGAAGCTGAACGTTCCTTCGGACACGGGCTGTTGGATGCCGGGCAGCTCCGGCATGTCCGGCAGCTCCGCGCTCGCGGCCGTCCGGGCGTAGCGCGGGCCGTGCTCCGCCAAGGCGGAACGCTGCGCCGCGGCGGGTCCCGTCGCCGCGGCGGGTGCCGTCGCCGCGGCGGTCGGCGTGGCGGCCTGCGCGGTGCCGGGCGCGGCCACCGCCCCGGCCGCGACACCCGCCAGCAGTGCTGCCGTAGCCAAGGCCCGTACGACTGCGAGCCGCATCGTGCTCCGTGCCATGCGTATCCCCCCTGGATGCCGCTGTCATGGTCGGCGGCAGCCTAGCCAGTACTGCGGCCGGCCGGGGGAGGTTCGCCGGGTCGAGGCGCTCAGAGCCAGCCGCGCTGGGCGGCCTTCAGGCCGGCCTCGAACCGGCTGGTCGCGTCGAGGCGCTCCATGAGCGCCGACATCTGCCGTCGTACGGTCCGCAGGGAGACGCCCAGCCGCTTGCCGGCCGCCTCGTCGGTCATCCCCGCCGCAAGCAGCTTCAGCAACACCTGCTCACCGGGCGTGATCCCGTCCTGAGGCGCCTGCGGGAGGGCCGCCCCGAGCGGGACGGCCGCCTCCCAGGTCCGCTCGAACAGGGCGACGAGCGAGGCCACGATGCCCGGGGACGTGGTGCAGAGGGCTCCGAGCCGGGAGTTGGCGGGATCGATCGGGACGAGCGCGGTCTCCCGGTCGAAGATCAGCATCCGGGGCGGCAGCACGGGGCTGGTGCGCACCTGCGCGCCGAGCTCCGTCTCCCACTGGAGGTGGGCGAGCGTCGCCGCGTCGTTCCTGACGCTGTCCTGGTACACCGCCCGCAACTCGATCTGGCGGGCGAGGGCGTCCTCGTCCAGCGGCCGGGAGGCCTCCAGGCTCGCGGGGGACTGGGCGCCCCCGGGCTTGATCGCGAGGCACTCCCGGGTCAGCCCCTTGGTGAGTACTTCCAGCCGGGACTGGATCGCGTCGAGGCCGACGAGCCGTTCCGCGCCGTCCGTCCCCGTGTTCGGCCGCAGCTCCGCGAACTCCGCAACGGCGCGGGCCACGGCCGCCTTGCTCAGCGCGAGTTCCTGCTGCCTGCGGGCGAGGTCCTGCTCCTGACGCCGCAGGAGCTGTTCGAGACCCGCCTCGGGGCTGACGGCGCGCAGTTCGCCCGGCGTGTCCCGGGAGCCGGTGAGCAGGCCCAGATCGACCAGCCGGTCGAGGGCGTCCCGCACCTGGAACTCCGTCAGGCCGAGCCGCTGCGCCAACGTGGCGACCCCGCCGTCCTGTTCCGTCAGCAGTCCGCGGTACACCGCCTCCGTGTGCGCTTCCACGCCCAATACCTGCAACAACGCCCTCAGCCCCCGCTGTGACACCTCATCGAGGGTCGGTCGGCCCTCGGGAAGATGATCTTAATGGGTGGACCGGTGGGGTCCGGGCACGGCATCAAGGTGCCAGGCCCCTTGGTGCCAGGCGCCGCCTCTTCCCCGAAGGACCCCGGGTCAGCAGGATGTTGATCACCGGGACGGCGGGGCAGGAGCCCCACCCGAGGCCAGGGCCGCGAGGTCGGACCGGTGCAGCGCCGCTGATCCGCCTGTCCGCACCACTCGTACCTGTCCCAGGAGTTCCTCATGTCCCGTCGCGTCCGCTGCCGTTGCTGCTGCCCCCGCCATCGCTCCGCCCTCTCTCGGGAACGGGTCCGCGGTGATCGGCCGGGACCCGTCGCGGCCGCGGACCCAGGGGGTGTCGGCCGGGACGCGCCGCAGGCCGGCTACGCCCGGACCGCGACGCACGTCACCGGCTGGGACTGACCGCATGCGGGTGATCCACGCCTGCCTGATCTCCTCCGACGACAGCCCGCCCACCGCCACCGCCGTACCGCTCGTCCATGACCTGGTCTGGGCGCACGCCAGGCCCTGCGACGGCCTGGAGCACCTGCGGGCGCGGCCCGCCCCGTACGGCGGTCTCGACGTCGTCCTCTTCGTCCGCGCCCGCTGCGACCGGACGGCACGGGACCAGATGCGCGCCCTGCTGGGCCGTGTGGCGGGTCCCGCCGCCACCCACGGATTCACCATCCGTATCGCCTGATCGGTCGGCACCGGCCGTTCCTTCGGCCTGCCCGACACCACTACTGGAGAACTCCCATGTCCCACACTCAGCGCCGTACGTCCGCCATCGCCCTGCTCGCGGCGGGCCTGGCCTC
This sequence comes from Streptomyces sp. NPDC037242, assembly GCF_055604165.1. Taxonomy (NCBI): domain Bacteria; kingdom Bacillati; phylum Actinomycetota; class Actinomycetes; order Kitasatosporales; family Streptomycetaceae; genus Streptomyces; species Streptomyces sp. NPDC037242. The sequence continues at coordinate 174,972 of NZ_JBVJUY010000006.1, read as the reverse complement.
CGTCGTGCTGACCACGACCGTCCCGGCCCAGGCGGCGCAGCCGCCGGCACCGCAGTCCACGGCCGCCGGGGCGGACCAGGGCACGATCACCCCGTTCACCCCGACGGTCCCCAACCCGACGACCGCCACCCGGGCCCAGCTCGACGCGGCGGCCTCCGCGGGCCGGAAGAAGGCCTCGCCCTTCCTCGCCGCGCCGCAGGGCCTGGCGGCCGCGTCGAGCGTGGCCGGCCCGATCAGCCGCGCCGAGGTCATCGCCCGGGCCAGGACGTGGGTGGACGCCGGCGTGCCGTACAGCATGACCAACTACCGCACCGACGCGAACGGCCGCTACCGCACGGACTGCTCCGGCTTCGTCTCCATGGCCTGGCACCTCTCCTCGTCCTCGGCCAACAACTGGGGCGAGACCACCGGCACCCTCCTGGAGTTCACCTCCTCGATATCCAAGGAGTCCCTCAAGCCCGGTGACATCCTGCTCAACCCGAACCCGGGCGCCAGCGGCCACGTGGTCATCTTCAACGGCTGGGCCAACGCCGAGCACACCCGCTACGACGCCTACGAGCAGGCGGGCAGCGTCGGCGCGGTGCACCGCGAGATCCCCTACCCGTACTGGTCCGGGCACGGCACCTTCAGCCCGCGCCGCTACGACAACATCATCGACTCCACCCCGCCGGCCTCCACCGGTGCCGCCCGGACGGTCGGTGCGGACTTCGACGGGGACGGCAAGCAGGACATCGCCGGCATCGACGCCTACGACAACCTGAAGCTGTACACGGGCGACGGCGCCGGCCACGTCTCCGGCGGCAGCAACATGCTGGGTGACAACGGCCTGTGGAAGAACTTCAAGTCCATCGCCGCGGGTGACTTCAACGGCGACGGCAAGCAGGACATCGCGGGCATCGACGCGTACAACAACATGAAGCTGTACACGGGCGACGGCACCGGCCACGTCTCCGGCGGCGGCGACATGCTCGGCAACAACGGCCTGTGGGTCAACTTCAAGGCGATCACGGCCGGCGACTTCAACGCCGACGGCAAGCAGGACATCGCGGGCATCGACGCCTACGACAACCTGAGGCTCTACACCGGCGACGGCGCGGGCCACCTGGGCGGTGGCAGCGAGATGCTCGGCGACAACGGCCTGTGGGTCAACTTCAAGGGCATCACGGCGGGTGACTTCAACGCCGACGGCAAGCAGGACATCGCCGGTATCGACGCGAACGACAACCTGAAGCTGTACACCGGCGACAACACCGGTCGCGTGGGCGGCGGCAGCGAGATGCTCGGCAACAACGGCCTGTGGAAGGGCTTCCGTTCCCTGCTCTCGGCCGACTTCGACGGCGACGGCAAGCGCGACATCGCCGGCATCGACGCCAACAACAACATGCGGATGTACACGGGCGACAACGCGGGCCACGTCTCGGGCGGCATCGACATGCTCGGCAACAACGGCCTGTGGGCCGGCTTCTAGAGCACCGCCACCCCCCTCGACCATCCACCGACACAGCCCACAGGAGACCTCGGCATGCCCATGCCTAAGCCCACGCTCACGCCCGTATCCGCGACCGCCCGTCGTCGTCTCGCACGAACCACCCGTACCGCTCTCGCGGTCGCCGTCATCGCCGCCGGCGCCGTCGGTGCCACGCTCGCCGCCGAGCCCACCGCCTACGCCGCGACCACCGCGGCCACGTCCACGGTCGGCGGCAAGATATCCCGTACCGAGATCATCGAGCGGGCCAAGTACTGGCTCGACAAGGGTCTCGTCTACAACCAGGGCGGCTCGTACACCGACTCGAGCGGCAGGTCCTACCGCACCGACTGCTCCGGCTACGTCTCCATGGCCTGGCACCTCAGCTGGTCGCCTAACACCATCACCCTGAACGACGACTCGTACGCGATCGACTTCAACGACCTGAAGCCGGGCGACATCCTCAACAGCGTCGACCACGTCTTCCTGTTCGCCAAGTGGGAGGACGCCGCCAAGACGAGGTTCTCCTACTACTCCTTCGGCTCCACGCCCGTGAAGTACCGGACGGTGTCCACCGGCGACGCCAACTGGGACGGCCACCCCCGAGGTACGTACACCCCCCGCCGCTACCGCAACGTCATCGACGAGCCCCAGCTGACGAACGCGGTGCACCTGCAGCGGATCGCGCCGAACGGGGAGCTCTTCAATGCGGAGGGCGACTACGCCGCGGGCCGCTGGAGCGGCTGGAGCAACCAGGGTGCCTCGCAGCTCAAGGAAGTGACGAGTACGGGAACCGGTGCGGTGAACCGGACGTTCGCCGTGGGCGGTGACAACCGGATCTACGAGAACGACGGCGACTACACGACCGGCAAGTGGTCCGGCTGGTACGCCCTGTCCGGCTCGCCCGAAGTGAAGGCGGTCTCGGCGGCCTCGGACGGCAGTACCGTCCACCTCGTCGCCATCGGCCTGGACGGCAGGCTCTACAACTCCGATCGGGACTTCGCGGCAGGCGACTGGAACGGCTGGACGGACCACGGGGGCAACGGCCTCAAGCGCCTCACCAGCGCCACCACCGCCGACCACGTGAACCACATCATCGCCGTCGACGCCAACGACCAGCTGATGGAACTCGACGCGGACTACGCGGCGCGCAAGTGGTCGGACTGGCAGGCGGCCGGCCCCGCCGGCGGCTTCCGCGCGCAGGATGTCACGGCCACCGCGTCAGGAAACACCGTCCACCTGGGCGCGATCGGCCTGGACGGCAACTGGTACAACACCGACGGCGACTTCGACCGCGGCTCCTGGAACGGCTGGTGGAACGGCGGCGGCGGCAATCTCAAGCGAGTGACCAGCGCCATGGCGGACAACGTCAACCACGTCTTCGCGGTCCGCACCGACAACACCGTGACCGAACGCGACGGGGACTACAACACCGGCCAGTGGAACGACTGGGCCACCCCCGCGGGCGGCGGAGACGCCATCGCCCTCACCGCGAGCTTCACCCGATAGCAACCGCCCGGTCAGGGGCCGATGAACCGGACGGACACCCAGAGGGCCGCTACGGCGGCGGCGAGGGCGGCCGGCGTGCTCATCAGCCCGAGGCGGGTGAACTCGGCCAGCCGCACCCGGTCCTCGTGTTCGTGGACGATGCGCCGCCACAGCAGGGTGGCGAGGGAGCCGGCGTAGGTCAGGTTGGGGCCGATGTTCACGCCGATCAGCACGGCGAGCACCGGCCCCGGCCCGGCCGGTGCCGCCAGCGGCAGCAGAGCGAGCACCGCCGGCAGGTTGTTGATCAGATTGGCCAGCAGCGCGGCCACCGCGGCGATGGCCAGCAGCGCCAGGAGCCCGCCGCCGGCCGGCAGGACGCCGGCGAGGGCGTCGCCCAGACCGTGGTCGACGACGGCCCGGACGACGACCCCGAGCGCCAGGACGAACAGGCAGAATCCCGGTGCGGCCGAGCCGGCGAGCCGCCGCAGGCTCGTACGGCGCCGGCGCAGCGCGCGCACCGCGAGCACCCCGGTCCCGGCCAGCGCCGCCCACGCCGGGCTCGCTCCGGCGAAGGAGGCGACCGCGAATCCGGCCAGGGTCAGCAGGAGCACCGCCAGGCTGAACCGGGACACGGCCGCCGCAGGCTCCGTATCGTCGTACCGGTCGACCGGCTTGGCCAGGTCGGCCCGGAAGAAGCGGCGGAAGACGGCGTACTCGACGGCGATGGCGGCCAGCCAGGGCAGGGCCATCAGCGCGGCGAACCGGGTGAAGGACAGGCCGCTCGCGGTGAAGGCCAGCAGGTTGGTCAGATTGGAGACCGGCAGGAGCAGCGACGCCGAGTTCGCCAGGTGTGCAGTGGCGTACACGTGCGGACGGGGGGCCGCGCCGAGGCGGGCGGCGGTCGCGAACACCACCGGCGTCAGGAGCACCACCGTCGCGTCCAGGCTGAGCGCCGCCGTGACCACCGCCGCCACCGCGAAAACGCCGCCCAGCAGCGTCCTCGGGCTGCGCCCGCAGCGCCGGGCCACCGCGTCACCGGCCGCTCGGAACAGTCCCTCCTCGGCGCACAGGTGCGCGAGCGCCAGGATCACGGCGAGGAACCCGACCACCGGCAGCAGCTCGCGCGTCTGCTGCCAGGCGTCGTACGGCGAGATCACCCCGGCCGCGATGAGCAGGCCGGCGGCCGGCAGCGCTGCGACGGCCTCGGGCAGCCCGCGCGGCCGTACGACGGCGAAGGCCAGCACACCCAGCAGCAGGACGACCGACAGTGACTCGGCCATGACGGTACTCAGCGCGCGCTCCCGGCAGACAGACTTCCTCGGCCGGACGGCGGCCCCGTACATCCCCTCCAGGATGACACCCGAATGGCCGAGTGGCAGACCGGCCCTGCCGAGCGCACCATGAGAAGCGGCGCGCCGTGCCTACCCACCACCTCCAGCTCCGGGCCCCTCCGTGTCCGGTACGCGGGAGAGGAGGGAATCTCCATGAGAATCCGTACTCCGCACGGCCTGCACGGTTCGCACAGCCCGCACGGCCCGCGTGGTTCGCACGCCAGGGCCGCCGTCTCGGTCGCCGCCGCGGCCGTCCTCTCGGTCACCCTGCTCCCGGCGGTCGCCACTCCCGCCGCCGCCCAGCAGGTGGACTGCACCCAGATGGGCCCCGAGGCCGACGACCTCGTCCCCTCCACCGCCCCCGGCCGTTTCGGGTTCGGGACCATGTTCCAGACCCTCGCCACCGTGTGCCTGATCAACGACGAGCGCCAGCGCCTGGGGCTTTCGGAACTGTCCTTCGACTCCGATCTGACGACGGCCGCACGCACGCACCTGGACGCCTCGCTGGCCCAGAAGTGGTGGGGACCGGGCCGTAACCCCCACCAGAACCCGCAGGTCTCGGGGAGCGGCGACGAACAGATAGGGCGCCGCATCAGGAACGCCGGGTACTGCTCGGACGGCAGCTCCTGGCAGGGCCGCGAGATCGTGTACAACGGCTGGGGCGGAGCCGGCACCCCGAAGGCAGCCGTCAACTGGTGGCTGAACATCAGCACGCAGGGCCACGACAAGATCATCCGCGACCCCTCCCTGACCGACATCGGTGCCGCGTCCAGGGGCGGGGCGGCCGACCGTGCGGGAGCCGGCCGGAGCGACTCCGGCACCTACGTCGTCACCTTCGGCAGGTGCGAGAGGTAGGGACACCGCGGCGCCCCTGCCCGGCCGCCCCTACCCGGCTCCCCCGGCTCCCCCGGCTCCCCCGGCTCCTCCCTGCCGCTCCACGGACTGCGACGCACTGCCCTCCCTCACCCCTGCCCGGGGCGGCGGAGGGCAGTCCGGCGTCCGTTTCCGCGGAGAGCCGCCCGTTGCCGCTCCCACCGGCGAGGGGCGCATCCGCCTGCCCGCGCCCCGTTCCACGTACGTCACTGCCGTGATCGTTACCCCGGGCGGGCGGTTCTTCCGGGGATCTTGGTGAATTCCCGTGTCGCTGTCCCGGTGGCCCCGAGCCGTGATCGGCGCGGTGCCAGAGTCCTCTCGAACAGCGCGCGGGGCCGCTGATCAGATGCGGCCGCTTGGCTGGAAGGAGAGGGATGTACCGAGCCAGAGAGCGGGACGCATGCTGAGCAATCATCTCCATAGGCGTGCCTTCACCATCGTCAGCAGCATTCTCCTCGTACTGCAGTCGCTCGTGGTCCTCGGTCCCGCCGCCTCCACGGCGTGGGCCGGGGACGATCAGAGGATCGCCGCCGGCGGGTTCGAGCCCCACAACGCCACGGCCAATCCCCGCAGGCCCGGACACGTCGCCGTCATGCAGGGATGCACCGTCCACATCGACCTCAACTTCGGCCGGGACGGCTTCCCGATCACGCGGACGTCGACCGTCACCCCGTGCAACGGCGACCCTTCCCTCGCCTTCGACGCCCAGGGACGCCTGTTCGTCACCCACCTGTCGCGCGGTCTGAACACCACCCCCAACCAGCTCGGGGTCGGCGTCGCCCGGATCAACGACACCACGACGACGGGGAACCAGACCTACACCCCCGTCCGGGTGAGCAACAACGGCGCCATCGACAACGACAAGCAGTGGCTGGTCGTCGACGCCAACCCCACCAGCCCGTACGTCGGCAACCTCTACATCGTCTGGACGGAGTTCGGCACCGGGACGCGGGTCATGTTCTCCCGGTCCACGAACGCCGGCGCGACCTGGTCCGCACCCTCCGTCATCTCCGCGGCCGGCGAGGGCTTCGTCTGGCCCGCGCACGCGGCCGTCGCCCAGAACGGTGACCTCTACGTCGCCTACCACACAGACACCTGCGGCACCGCGGGCACGGGCACCGTACAGCTCCTGCGCGACGGGTCCGGCGGCGTCGACTTCGCGGCCGGCACCGTCACGCAGAAGAACGCGGCGTTCACGGCGGGACAGGCCACGGTCACCTGCAACGTGCAGTCCGGCGCCGGCACGATCCCCGGCACCGACTTCTGGCTCCAGGGCACCGTTCAGCCGTGGATCCTGCCCGACCCGGCCCGAGCCGGGAACGTCTACGTCGTCGCCAACGACGACCCCAACGACGTCTTCGGCAACGGCGACGACGCCGACGTGGTCATCGCCCGCTCCACGGACAACGGCCAGACCTTCACCCGCGGCCGGGTCGACCACGGTCCGGGCCAGACCTTCGCCGTGATGCCCACCGCGCACATCGACCAGGACGGCAACGCCGTCGTCACCTGGTACGACAACCGCAGCGGCCGGCGCAACAACGGCACCGGGCCCAACGGGGGCAACAACTTCCTGCTGGAGGTGTACGGCACCACCAGCCGCGACGGCGGGCAGACCTGGACCCAGGACTTCCGGGTCAGCGACTCCGCCTTCGACCCCGACCTCAACGCCCCCTGCCGCTTCGACTGCGGAGCCGGCTCCACCAACCAGACCCTGCGCATCGGCGAGTACAACGGCCTGTGGTCGGTCGACGGGATCGGCTACGCCACCTGGACCGGCAACACCACCCCGCCCACGGGCACCAACCCGGCGCAGGGCAACCAGGCCACGTACTTCGACGTGTTCTCCATGGCGGGGGCCTTCCCCGACGCCCACGAGCCCAACGAGTCGATCGACCACGCCGTGGCCGCCGACCTCGGCTCCAACGAGCAGTTCAACCGGCGCGGCCTCAGCCTGCACACGGCGACCGACGTGGACTTCTTCCGCGTCACCCCGCGCCACACGGGCCACCTCACCACCGAGATCCGCTTCAACGAGGTGACCGCCCCCCTCGCGGTGCGCGCGTACGACAAGTACGGCAACCGCGTCGCCACCGGCGCCGTCACCACCCGGGCCGGCACCTCCACCGGCCGGCTCGGGATCCCGGTCGTCCAGGACGAGCCGTACTACGTCGTGGTCAGCGCCGCCGGGGTGGCCGACCCGACCCGGCCCGGGGACTCCTCGCCGACCGACCCGCCGCAGGGCACGTACGACCTCGTCGTCGTCAACCGCGCGGCCCCCGAGCCCTTCGCCCTCGACCTCAAGCAGCAGTCCGACTCGGGCCGCTCCGACAGTGACAACGTCACCAAGATCGCCGGACCGGACCTCTTCCTCCGCGTGAACGACGCCGAGCTGCGCGCAGCCGGGATCCAGCTGTCCCCGCAGAACGCCTCGCCGGACCTCGGCGACGACAACCCGGGCTTCAAGGTGGCCGTGGAGCGCGACGGGGAGCGCGTCGGCTTCGCCACGCCGGTCGACCCGACGAACAAGCCGGGGCTGTACCAGATCCGCCTGGCACCGGTCCTGCGCGAGGGCGAGAACCAGATCACCGCCGAGGTGATCATCGTCGACCCGTCCGACAACCCCCGCGTCGCCGGCACCGCCCACGTCACCGGCTCGGGCGCGGAGAGCTCGCACGCACTCGTGATCACCCTGGACACGACCGCGCCGGCCCGCCCGGCCGCGGCGCCCGACCTGCTGGCCTCCAGCGACAGCGCGGGCAGCGACATCGACAACATCACCACCATCGGCAAGCCCGCCTTCCAGGGCGCCTCGGTCGAGCCGAACGCACTGGTCCGGCTGCGGACCGCCCCCGCGGGCGGCGGACCTGCCGTGGTCGGCAAGGACACCGTCACCCCGGCCGGTGAGTACCAGGTCGTCAGCTCGGCACTGCGCGACGGGCGGTACGACGTCACCGTGCTCCTGGAGGACCTCGCCGGCAACGTGGGCCCGGCCTCTCCCTCCCTCGCGGTGACCATCGCCCAGCACTCGCTCAGCCTCACCGGCGCCACGGCGAACGTGCTGGTCGACATCGACCAGGGCCGCGTGACGGGCTACCCGGGCATCCCGGGCGGCTTCGCCGGCATCCGCGGGATCCCGGTCGTCAACCTCGACGCGAACGGGCACGGCGCGGCCGTGGCGGGCGGGTCGGGCGACGACCGGCTCACCTTCACCCCGCTCAGCACCAACAGCGGCCGCCTGACGCGGGCGGACTCCCCGCAGGTGCTGAACTTCTCCGGTGTCACCGGTGACGTGGCGGTCAGTACCGACGGCGGTGACGACGAGGTCACCATCGTGGGCACCACCCGGGGCGACCGGATCCGGGGCCTGGTGGACACCTTCACCACGCTCCGCGTCGACGCCCTGCCGCTGGTCCGCGATCCGGCGTCGCTCGTGACGCTGCTCGGCCTGCGGATCACGACGGCGCAGACCGAGCGGATCGGCGTCCTCGCCCGCGGCGGCCAGGACACGATCGACCTCCTCGTCAAGGACACCGTCAGCACCCAGCTCTCCGTCGACGGCGAAGACCCGTCCCAGGTGAAGCCGGAGAAGGGCGACGAGCTGATCGTCCGCGCCGGCTCCCCCAAGGGCTTGCTGAAGGAGGAGTACCCGGGCAAGAAGGGGACGGGCTCGGTCCTCGTCGCCTACCCCCACACGACGCAGGCCAAGACGCGGATCGACTTCACGGACACGGAGGACATCACGCTGAAGGAGCACGCACACAAGGACAAGGACAAGGGCAAGGGCCGGGACTAGCTCCGGCCCGGACGCCGAAACACCGCGGCGCCCCGTCCCGGGATCACCCCGGGCACGGGGCGCCGTCATGTCAACTGGCAGACTCGGGTGCCGGGGTGGCCTCGCCACATCCCCACCGGCACCGACACGAACGACAGGCAGTCGCATGACGCAGAACACGGAAGCGGCGCCGCTCCCACGCCCCTTCGACGACTCGTTCGCGAAGGACCCGCACGCCGTTTGGGCCCAGCTGCGCCGGGCCGGGTCCGTGCACCGCGTCGCGCTGCCCGACGGCCTGGAGGTGTGGCTGGTGACCCACGAGCGGGACGTGCGCGCCGGGCTCCTCGACGCCCGCTTCTCCGTGAACAAGAGGCATTCCAGCACCGGTTTCAGCGGCTTCTCCCTGCCCCCCGCGCTCGACAGGAACCTCCTGAACGTCGACCCGGACGATCACCTGCGGCTGCGCCGCCTGGTCGCGAAGGGATTCACCCCCCGGCACGTCGACATGCTGCGGGAGAGCATCCAGGCGGCCGTCGACGGCCTGATCGACGGGGTCCTGGAGCAGATCCAGGCGTCCGGCGAGGCGGACCTGGTGGCCGCATTCGCCAAGCCGCTGCCCCTGCGGGTCGTCGGAGCGCTGCTGGACGTACCTGCCGCGGGCCAGGACCGGTTCGCCGGCTGGGTGGCCGGCATGCTCGCCCCCCGCTCGCGGGAGGAACTGGTGGCGGCGATCGGCGCAATCCACCGCTTCCTCATCGACCTCGTCGCGGAGCGGCGCGTACGGCCCGGTGAGGACATGCTGTCCGGCCTGATCGCGGCACGCGACGAGGAGGACCGGCTCAGCGAGGACGAGCTCGTCTCGCTCGCCTTCCTGATCCTGATGGCGGGGAGCGAGAACGTCCAGCACGTCATCGGCAACGGGATGCTCGCGCTGCTCACGCACCCCGAACAGCTCGCCGCCCTGCGGGCGGACCGCGGGCTGCTGCCGGAGGCCGTCGAGGAACTCCTGCGGTACGCGCAGCCCGTCCAGACGGCGATCCGCCGCTTCCCGACCGAGCCGGTCGACATCGCGGGCCGGCGCATCCCGGCCGGAGAGACGGTGCTCTTCAGCCTCGCCTCGGCCCACCGCGATCCGGCCCGCTACCCGGAGGCCGGGCACTTCGACATCCACCGGGCGGACAAGGCCCACCTCGCCCTCGGACACGGCATGCACTACTGCCTGGGCGCGCCCCTGGCCCGGCTCGAACTCACCCTCGCGCTGGGCACGCTCCTGGACCGCCTGCCCGGGCTCCGGCTCGCGCGCCCGGCCGAGGAGCTCGCCTGGGGCACCACGTTCCGCTCGCACGCCGTACGCGCCCTTCCCGTCGCGGCGGACGTCGTGGCGTGAGCGGGAGGCGAAGGCCCCGCGCCACCCCCGGCTGGGGCCCGTGTGACGATGACCCTCGGCACACCGCACTTCATGGGGGGACCATGCACACCCGCACCACCACCGCCGCGACCGGCTTCGTTGCCGCACTGGCGGCGCTGCTCGCCCTGACCGGCTGCTCCGCACCGGGCGAGAAGCACCCCGCAGCGGTGAGCCCCGCGGCCTCATCCGCCCCCACGCAGAGCAGCGGGACCGCCTCAGGCTCCGGCTCCGGCTCCGGCTCCGGCTCCGGCTCCGGCTACGAGGGGCCCCGGCCGCAGGACCAGAACCTCCTCGCGTGGACCGGTGACCCCAACGACGCGGGACACGTCACCGCCCAGTCGGCCTCCGGGGTCGGCGGGCGGGTCACCCTCGTACGGATCGTCCTGCGCGAGCAGATCACCTGGTCGAACATCTGGCTGGGCCTCGCCGGCATCGACCCCAATGCCCAGCTCGCCAACTGCTACCTCGGCGTGTACGACGCCAACGGCAACCGGGTCGCGGTCACCGCCGACATCTCGCCCCAGCTCATGACCGACGCCATCGCCAAACCCCTGCCCCTCGCCAAGCCGTTCACGGCGGCCCCCGGAACCTACTTCATCGCCCTCCTGCTCAACGGCAATTGGGCCACCAACGCCCTCACCCTGAAGTCCACGGGGGCCGGCATCTCGGTCAATGCCGGCCTGACGCCGCCCAAACTCCGCTACAGCACCGTCCTGACGGGCCAGACCTCGCTGCCGGCCACCGTGAACCTCGCCGACCAGTCCACCAGCACCATCAACACCGGCTGGGCCAGCCAGTGGTACGCGATCTCCTGACGCGGCGCACAGAGGTCACTAGATGAGTCATTCCGAAGTGACCAGTGGTCGTAGGCGATCAGGGACCGTGTGATTGGCTGTCCGGTCTTGTGGTTGTGCCAGATTGCTGCGGCCAGCGCGAGGACGCGTTGGGCGACGCGGACGGCGACGCCCTCAAAGCTCCGGCCGCCGTGTTGTTCCAGGTCGAGCTGGCCTTTGAGGGTGTCGTTCACCGACTCGATCAGTTGCCGCACCGATTTCAGCAGTGACTCGCCCTTGCGGCGCTTCTCCCGCTTGAACGAGGGCCGCAGCAGCTCTGCCCCGCGCGTGGCCAGATCGGTCTCGAATTCCTTGGAGGCGAAGCCCTTCCGTACTCACCAGCAGGCCGGGGCGGTCGGTGACTGTGTCCGGCTCACGATCCAACATCGCCGTCAGCACCTCGCGCTCGTCCAGCTTCGGGTTCGCAAGGGACCACAAGATCGGCATACCGGTTGGGGTGCACACCAGGCATAGCCGCAGGCCCCAGAAGAATCGGGAATGGCTGGCGCAGTACCCGTATCCGGCCCAGCCGGCCAGGTCCGACCGCTTCACGGTGGGGCGTGACCGGCCGCACTCGACCGGGGTGGAGTCGATGATCCAGTGGTTGTCGAACCAGAAGTCGGTGTCCGTCGCAAGGAGCCGTACAGCCCGCTTGACCAGCGACAGCGCAGCCCGCAGCCGCTTGTTCCAGCCCGGCTGCTTCGGCACGAAGGGGAACATCTTGCCGAGGCGGGAGTGGACGAACCGCAGCCACCGGGTGTCAGTGATCTCGTCGTCGATCTTCACATACAGTGCGGTGAGCAGGGCGTCCAGGTCATTCGTCACAGAACGATCTTGGCCGCCCTGTCTGTCTCTCCGGCCGCCGGCAGGGGGCTGCCCGATTGCCCGGCTTCACGCTTGAGCAGGCCGACAAGACACGGGAGACCGGACGCCACCTCATGCCCAGTACCGGACCTCCCGGTCCGCGCTGTGGCCAAGAGCGCCCAGGGCAGCGCGAAGATCTCAGACTTCCGCCGTCTGCTGCCCGCCGTTGTCGAAGGCTGCGACAACCTGGCCGTCTGCGCGTCCCGGTCCCGGTCCCGGCCCGATATTGCCCGACCCCCGTGCCGTGTTCATGCCATCGATGTCATAATCGGACGTTGTGTGGACAACGCTTGCGCCGCTCATCGGCGTCCTGCTCGGCGGGCTCATGTCGATGCTGGCCCAACGCTCGGCAGGACGCGCCTTGGAACGCGGCGAGGCGCGCCGCAGTGTCCGTGAACTTGCCGAGGCGCGCCGCAACGAGCGTCTCACGCACCTCATCGCATTTCTGTCTGCGGTGCAGGAAGCAGAACGAGTCGCGGTGGACCGGTATCACCACAACCTGGCTGACGAGCAGTGGCAGGCCCGGGCAAGGCAGGTCCTTGACAGGGTGTGGGTGACGCAGAAGACGATCCACGTACTGTGCGCGTCCGAGGTCAGCGAAGCGGCACGCAACCTCGCGTGGGCAGTACAGGAGGTGATCAGGAAGGGCCCCGAAGACTCGGGAGAGCCACAGGATGAGAAGGTCTGGGCGCACATCCATCCGAGCCGACAGGCATTCCTTGATCTCGTGCGCGACCAGCTAAGTTGAAGCCCCGGGGAGGGATTCGGCAGCTGCCGTGAGCGGCCCGGGAAAAGCAGCACGCTCCGGCCTCCATTGTGCGGCGAGCGTCATCTACTTCGCCGGCTTCTCGAGGGACGCAAAGCCCGCCTCGGCGCAGGCAGCATGCATGTCCACAGGCCAGCAGCACGCCATCGAATGGCCCCCTGGCCCATCGGCAAGCTGAGCACGATCACTTCGGAATGACTCGTCTAGAGGTAACTTGATGGCATCCCAGGAGCGTTGGCGGAGGTAGCAGGCCCGTGACAGCAGACCCCGAACCCATCGGCTACACCGGGGGCACGTTCACCCATGACGGGGCCACCCGCCGGGTGCTGCGCCGCGGCACCGGCCCCGCGGTGATCGTCATCGCGGAGATCCCGGGCATCACCCCCAAGGTCCTGGAGTTCGCCGACAGGGTGGCCGCGGCAGGCTGTACGGCCGTCCTCCCCGTTCTCTTCGGCGAACCCGGCCGGGATGCCGATCCCAAGACCCGCGGCTGGCCGAGCGCCGGGCGCTACCTGGCGTCGTCGCTGTGGCAGGTGTGCGTGAGCCGCGAGTTCACGCTGCTGGCCACCGGGCGGACCTCGCGCGTCGTGGGGTGGCTGCGTGCCCTGGCCGCCGCCGAGCACGAGCGCTGCGGCGGCCCCGGGGTCGGCGCCGTCGGCATGTGCCTGACCGGCGGGTTCGCGCTGGCCATGGCCACGGACGAGCGCCTCCTCGCCCCCGTGCTGGCCCAGCCGTCGATGCCGCTGGCCTGCACCGCGAGCCGCGCGCGCAGCATCGACATCAGCCCCGCGGACCTCGCGGTCGTCCGCCGGCGCTGCGAACGCGACGGACTCCAGGTCCTGGGGATGCGGTTCCGCAGTGACCGGCTCGTACCCGGTGACCGGTTCGCGTACTTGCGGCGCGAGCTCGGCGACGCCTTCGTCGCCATCGAGCTGGACGACAGCGCGGCGAACCCCGACAGCGCCCTCGCGCCGCACTCCGTACTGACCGAGCACCTCATCGACGAACCAGGACAGCCCACACGGCAAGCCCTGGACACGGTCCTCGACCTGTTCCGCACCCGACTCCTCGGGGAGCCGTCCGGCGGCTAGGCCCCCGCGGCGTCCAGACGGGCGAGGTGCTCCGGCGAGAGTGCGCAGTCCAGGGCGGGCAGCGAGGACTCGTACTGGTCCAGGGTGCGCGGGCCGATCAGCGGTACGGCCCGGGGCGAGGTCTGGTGCAGCAGCCAGGCCAGTACGAGCTGGTTGGGGGTCACCCCCAGTTCGGCGGCGATCTCGCCGAGCACGCTCAGCCGGGCTTCCGCGTCGGGCCCCGCGTACCGCTCCATCATCCAGTGCCCGCGGCGCTTGGCCGCGTCGTCGTAGATGCCCCGGAGGATGGGCGAGTACGCGACGAGGGTCAGGTCGTCGTGCGTGCGCAGGTAGTCCAGTTGCTCGTGGTCCACGACCGAGACCGAATCCAGGCCCGGGCGGGGGCGCAGGTACGAGTGCTGCTGCTGGAGGGCGACGGGGGCGGGCCAGCCGTACCGCTCGCACAGGGCCCGGATGCGCTCCATGCGCCAGGTGCGGACGTTGGACCAACCGATGTGGCGGGCCTTGCCGCAACGGACGATGTCGGCGAGGGCCTCCAGGGTCTCCTCCAGCGGCGTGGCGCGGTCGTCCACGTGGACGTAGTAGAGGTCGACGTGGTCGGTGCCCAGTCGGCGCAGGCTGTCGTCGATCGATGCGTGCAGCGTCTTCGCGCCGGCGCCGTCGAACCGGGCCCTGGCCCAGTCCGCCCCGCCTCCCTCGGCCCGCGCCTCGTCCGGGTTCACGACGAGCGCGGCCCCCTTGGTGGCCAGGAACACCTGGTCGCGCCGCCCGGAGCGGGCCATCCAGCGGCCGAGCAGTTCCTCGCTCTCGCCTCCGTGGCTGCCGGGGCGGTCCCACCAGCAGTAGCAGTTGGCAGTGTCGAGGAAGGTGCCACCCGCCTCGGTGAAGCGGTCGAGCATGGCGACCGATGTCGTCTCGTCCGTCGTCGTCCCCATCAGCATGCAGCCCAGCCCGACCTGGCTGACGAGCTCACCGGTACGCCCCAGTTCGACGCTTCTCACAGGAATCCCCCTCACGGTCCGCGTGGTCCCGCGGACAGCCGATGTGTTGACGGCCCAGAGGCTAGGTGTTGAAGTGCACGCGAAGGCAAGACCGCGCCGAGGCATGCCCGATGGAGCGGCGGTCCGACTCCGGGTGGACGATCACCGGCCGGGTCGCTTCTGTACGATGGCCGGGCTGTCGGGGCGATGGGGGACCAATTGCTTTTCGAACGGTTGGGCGCGGAGTGGGCGCACCACTTGACGCCCCGGGCTGTCGCCCCGGGCCGGGTGGCCGAGGAGACCGTCCAGGGCGCACTCGATGCCTTGGCGCAGGGGGAGTTGGCCGCATTCCTGGATCACGAGCGCCAGGAGGAGCTGCTCCAGGACCTGCCCGGACTGATCGACCGCGGGCGCGCTGACGTCCTGTCGGGCAGCCGGGAGACCGAGCACATCGGGCGAATGCTCATCGCCCTCGGCGCCCACTCGACCGAGGGCCTGGCGGCGGGGCACTTCCTCATCGGGTACGCCCTCCGGTTCGACCGGAAGGACGGCCGACGGCAGTTCGAACAGGCCCGACTCGCCTACCGCGACCTGGGCTCACGCACCCTGGAGTGCCTGTCGGCCCTGGCCGCCGCGGCCGCCAGGGCGGAGTCGCGAGCGGGCGACGCCTCCGACGGCGAACTCTCGGCGGCGTTCGAGAGTTTCGACGCTCTGGAAGTGGTGGACGGGGACTGCGCACGGCGATTGGCCCCGTACATCGCCCGGTTCCGGACACTGCTGCGGCTCACCCGTGAACTGGCCGAGGGAGCTGCGCCGGTCGCCGAGCTGCCCGGTGTCACCGGCGACGAACTCAACACGCTCAGAACCGCCATGGTCTCCGCCAGGCACACGCCGGAGCGGCTAGCGCCCATCGCGAGGTGGATTCAGGCCCTGCGCGGTCTACCGGCCGACTCAACCGAGGAACTGGACGGCATGGCTGCGATGTTGGGCGAGTTCCATCACTGGGAGCCCCGCATCCACCTGCTCCGGGACATGATCGCGCACGGTGACCGCCGGCCCGAGACCGTGACGCAGCTCGCCCTCTCCTTGCTCGACGCCGGCAACTGGAGCGAGGCGAAGGCACTCCTGACGGCGCGCATCGGCGACCGGCCGGGACCGGAACACCTCGAACTGGTGAAGTTCCTGGTGATGTGCTGCTTACGCACCTCCGATCCGGACGCCGCCGCCTGGGCGACGACGCTGGAGGCACTCGGCGGCGAGCTCCCCGCGTCCATGATGCCGCCGCCGTCACAGGTCCAGGAGTTGGCGGTCCGGGCGGCGGGGCCCCCTTTGCTCGCCCGGTACGAGAACGGCAGTCTGACGATCGATCCGAGCCTCGGCACTCTGGGGCCGGAGGCGATGGCCGCGCACATGCGGGCGGCGATGATCATCGGCCTCGGCCCCGTGGACGGGGCGCGGCTGCGCGACGACGTCGCCGCGAAGGAACCGGGCCTCTTCCCCAAAGTCGTCGAGCTGCTACCACCGCACCTGCGGCCGCAGTCCTCGGCCGACCGGCACCTCGCGATGGCCGAGGAGCACTTCACGAACAGTGAGTTCCGAAAAGCCGTCGCCGAGTACCGCAAGGCGATCGAGGCCGATCCGAAGCTGGAATACGCCCACCTCGGTCTGGGCGACGCCTATTACATGCTGGGGGACTTCCACCTGGCTGCGGCGCACTTCACCGAGTCCATCGCCATCAGGCCGACCCCGCAGGCGTACCGCTTCCTCGGAGACGCGCTCCTCAAGGGCCAGGGCGATCGCCGACGGGCCAGGCAGTGCTACGAGCAGGCCCTCGCGCTGGACCCCGCATACGGCGGGGCCAGGGAGGCACTCGCGCAGCTGACCGGCGACTCCCGCGAAGGCCCCGCCGGTGGCCGCTGACTCCGTCGGGGACACGCTCCTGCGCAAGTACCGCAGCGATCCGCATCATGCGGGGTTCTTCGCGGGCGGGTTGGAGGCCAGGCCGGAGGCCTGGGGGCCGTGGCTCGACGCGACCGAACCGGACTGCCGGGAACCGGTCATCATCGCGGCTCAGGGGTTGTCGATCTGCTACCGCGACCGGGACCGGAACATCGACGCCGCGCTGTTCTGGGCCGAGACCCACCTCCGGCTGACCCGGACGCTGCCGACGTGGTTCGCTCCGGGCCACAGCCGCGTGGGCCTGGGCAGGGACCACTACGTCGGCGCGGCCCTCATGGGGCTCGCCAAGGTGGAGACGATGCGGGGCGCCGTCGAGCGCGCCTACGACCTGCTCCGGGAGGCGGAGCGGCACTTCGACGCCGAGCGGGAAGTCCGCGCCCGGGACAGGGCCACAGGGCGTCCCGCCGCGCAGCGGCTCCTCGGGATCGGCGACGGCCGCGAACAGCTCTACCGGACCCTGTCCAGGGCCGCGTGGCTGGTGGGGGACAAGGGGGAGGCGAGGCGCTACCACCTCCTCGCCATAGATCACCGCGACGACGACCCGACCGTCTACGACGAGATCGACGACCTCCTCCTGCGAGGCGAGTTCCACCTGGACATGGACCGGCCCGACGCGGCGTTGCGCCACTTCCAGCAGGCGCTCGCCCTCGCCGAGAGCGAAGAGGTGCAGCACCTGCCCGCCCAGGTCGCGAGCAACGCCCACCGGCGCATGGCGGAGGCCTACGGCAGGCTGGGGACGCCCCGGACCGCGCTGGCCATGCTGGACAAGGCCAGAACCCTGATGGCGGACAGCGGAAAACAGAGCTTCCTCGCCCTGATCGAGGTCTCGGCCGCACAGGTCCTGCGCCGCAGTCCCCGGCTGGGCGACCCCCTGGACCACCTGCTGCGGGCCGTGGAGTACTACAGCCTGCCGGCCGCGCCGGGCGACCCGCACACGTGGGTGGCCGTGGACGGGCGCCGGCTGCGCGTCGCGGACTTCAACGCCGCCTGGCCGGTCGTCCTGGATGCGGCGGGGATCCTGGAGGAACGCGGGCAGCTCTCCGACGCCTGCGAGCTGCTCCACCTGGCGACCGGTATCGCCGAGGAGGTGCGCAGCGGGGCCGTCGACGAGACGTCACGGATCGCCGTACAGGAGCAGCGCAGCGAGGCGCTCCTGGCCCTCGCCCGCAATCAGCTGGCCCTCGCCCGGGACTCGGGCGCGCCGGACCTCGCCGACGCGGCCTGGAAGACCGTGGAGACGCTGCGCGCGCGTACCTTCCTGGACATGGTCGGGGACGCGGCCCTGACTCCGCCCGCGGACGTCCCCGCCGACCTCGCCGAGCGCGAGGCCGCCCTGCTCGCCCAACGGCGCGGTCTGCGCGCCACGGCCAGGGGCGAGGCCGAGTTCTGGTCGTCGCACCGGTCCGTGGAACGGCAACTGGCCGAGGTGTGGCGGACGATGGCCGCCCTGTCGCCGGCCGGCGCCGAGTACGCGGCCGTCCGGCAGGCGCGGCCGCTCGCCCATGCGGAGGTCGCCGAGCGGTTGCGTACGCGGCCTGCGGCATCGGGCGGCCGGGTCGTCGCGGTCAATCTGCTGTTCCCCGACGACGAGCACCTCGTCTTCCTCGCGGCGGACGGCACCGGCCGCCACGTACGCGTCGCCGGCTCACGGGTCGACCGCAGGCGGCTGGCCAGGTTCGCCGCCGCGAACTTCGGCTCGGCCTCCCGGGTCCGCGAGCTCGCTGCGGACCTGGAGGACCTCTTCCACCACGAGCTGTCCGAGGTCGTCGCACCCCTGGCGGACCTCTGCGAGCCGGGGGACACCCTGGTCGTGTGCCCCGCAGGGCCGGTGCACAACCTCCCGCTCGGTGCGGTGCGACTGGGGCAGGACGTACTGCTGGCCCGCAACCCGCTCGTGATCAGCCCGAGCGCGTCCGTGCTGCGCTCGCGGGCCGTCGCGGAAGGCAGGCGCGGCGGGCAGGTGCGCGCGGTGTTCGGCGACCCGACCGGAGACCTGGCCGGGGCCCGGAGCGAGGCGCGCGAGCTGGCCCAGCGGTGGGGCGCGGCGGCCCGCATCGGCGAGCGGGCCACGGCCGACGCGCTGCTCGAAGCACTCGGCTCGGCCGGGACGGTCCACGTCGCGGCGCACGCGGCCTTCACCGCCGAGGATCCGCTGGCCTCGGGCATCCGGATGGCCGACCGTGTGCTGACGGCGCGGGAGATCCTCGGCGTACGGGCCACGGACCTCGACCTGGTGACGCTGTCGGCCTGCGAGAGCGGCGTCTACCACGCGGGCCTCTCGGAGGATCCGATGGGGCTGCCGCGCGCCCTGCTGTTCGCCGGGGCCGGCTCCGTGCTGGTCAGTCTGTGGAAGGTCCCGGACAGCGCCGCGTACCGCTTCATGACGCACTTCTACACCGGGCTCGAAAGCACCGGGTCGAAGGCAGCGGCCCTGCGGTCCGCCGCGCTGGCGGTCCGCGAGGAGGACGGGCGGCTCGACCGCTGGGCCGCCTTCGTCCTGGCCGGCTCCCGGCTCTGACGACGCACGATCTGCCGCACGGTCCGACGTACGAGGGAAACGGGAAGAGCACACGTGGACGATGACGATTTCACCCTGGTCGAAGAGTTCGCGCTCGACGTGGACGAACAGGAGGACGCACGGTCCGAGTACACCGCCGCGGACGAGCGGACCCTGCGGCTGCTGGGGCACGACAACCGCATCGGGGTCGCGGTACGGACACCGGCGCCCGCCGACCCGCCCGGCCCCGGCCGCGCCGCCTATGACATCGGCCTGATGCTCGTGGTGCACGCCCACCCCGAATGCCGGTTCGTCTGGTCGCGGCTCGTCGTCGATCTGACGGCCACCCCGGGCGCGGTCATCCACGACATGTCCCCCGACCAGGTCGAGGACACCGCGGTCGAGGTGGAGACGCGGGTCGGTGCGGGGCTGAGCTTCGCCACCGTGTTCAGCGCCGTCGACATCTCGGCGACGCCGGAGGTGACCCGCAGGCGGACCGTCCACTTCCCGACCGTGACCGCGTCCGGGACCGGCTTCCACAAGGCGTACTGGGACTTCGCCGCGAAGGGGGGCAGCTATCTGCACTCCAACCGGGAACTGCGTCTCCTGGTGAGCGTGCCCGCCGGGGCGCCGGTCGTGGCGTC
This sequence comes from Streptomyces sp. NPDC037242, assembly GCF_055604165.1. Lineage (NCBI taxonomy): Bacteria > Bacillati > Actinomycetota > Actinomycetes > Kitasatosporales > Streptomycetaceae > Streptomyces > Streptomyces sp. NPDC037242. The sequence continues at coordinate 154,998 of NZ_JBVJUY010000006.1, read as the reverse complement.
CTTCGGGGTACGGGCGCGCCTGCGCATGCCGGGGCTGAAGAACCTCGTACCCGTCCGCAAGAAGGGCGGCCTGGACTCCACCGTGGTCCTCGTTCCCGGGACGGACGCCTAGGGCAGGCGGCCCGTCCAGGTGTGGCCGTCGTACACCGCCAGGCCCGGGGAGATCTCGAAGGTCAGCTCCTGCGCGCCCGGGCCGGTGCGGAAGCCGAAGGCGGCCGTCGCGGTGGCGCCCGGGGCCAGGGTCCCGTCGAACGGGCGGGGCAGGGCCTGGTCGTGGATCTGCCAGAGGCGGTCCGAGCCCAGGTCGTCGGTCGCGGTCGGCACGGCGGAGCGCAGGTCCAGGGTTTCCGCGGAGCGGTTGACGATGACCACGGTCAGGCTGACCCCGGGCGGCAGCGGCCGGATCTCGGTCGGGGCATCGACGGGCTGGTGGCGGGCGAGGTCCCGCACCGTCACCTCGACGCCGTTGCCGTACGTGAAGGTCGCGCCGAACGGGGAGGCGCCGGCCGCGGCCGGGAGCGACGGGGAGGATTCCGGGACCGGGCGCTTCGCACCGGCGGGCGGGCCCTCCACGGGGGCGGATTCCCGGCGGCCGGACCCCTCCCAGTCCGACACCGCCGCCAGCCCACGGACGAGGCCCACGGCCGACAGGGTCAGCGCGAGGATTCCGACGGCCGTGGCGACCATCGCCGGTGCTCGGCTCGGTGCGTCGTGCCAGGACCGCTCCAAGGCCCGGCCTCCGAGGGCGGTGGCCGCCAGGCCCAGCGGGAAGCCCACCCAGAACAGCATCGTTTCCACGCCGGCGAGGGAGCCGAGGACGCCCAGGACCAGGGCCAGTGACGCGTCGGCGTCGATCCACCGCGCCGACGCCGGCGGCTGGGGCTGCGGCTCGGGATCGTGGTCCGCGGGCCAGGCCGTCTTGTCGACGGACGGCGGGGCGAAGGGGTCCGGGGTCTTGCTCATCTTGGCGGGAAGCCCTCCGTGGGTGCGTGCTCTGATCGGTCCTGGTCCGCCGGTGGAGTGTCGCAGATGAACCCGCGCAGTTGTTCGGCCAGGCCCTGGGCGTTGTCCAGCGGGACCAGGGTCCCCGCTCCGGGGATCTCCACGTATCGCCCCCGGGGCAGCAGGTCGGCGAGCCGGCGTCCGGTCCGCGCGGGCATCATCCGGTCCTCCGCGCCCCGGGCCACCAGGGCGGGCCGGTCGAACCCGCGCAGTCGTTCGGCCGCGCGGAGGCAGGTGTCCTTCTCGGTGGCCGTCAGGAAGCGGGCCAGATCCCTGCGGATGGCCCGGTCCGTGGGCAGTGGCCCGTACCAGTGGCGTACGCGCTCGTACGGGATCCCGCGCGCCGTCATACCGCCGAGCGAGCTGCGCATCGCCGCGAGGAACGGCACGCGGAAGGACTGGAGCAGCAGGAACAGACCGCCGGGCAGCCGGTTGGCGGCCACGAGTGTGCGGCCCTGGATCCCGGGCGGATAGTTCTCCACTGCCTCGCAGGAGGTGAGCACCAGGCGTGCGATGCGCTCGTCGTGCACGCCGACCATCAACTGAGCGGTTCCCGCGTCGTTCTGAATCACCGTCACCTGCCGCAGGTCCAGGCGTTCCATGTATTGGCCAGCAGGTTCGCGACGCCCTGGGCCGACAGGTCGGCGTCCGGCCGCATCGGCCGACGGTGGCTGCCGAGCGGGAGGGTCGGGACCACCACGCGGTAGGTAGTCGTCGCGCAGGAGGGCCACGAGTTCGTCCCAGACCGTTCCGTCGAAGGCGAGCCCGTGGACGAGCACGATGGTCTCCCCCGCGCCCCCGGTCGTTCCCGTATCGGTGTGGTCAATGCCTCCGGCACTCAACTCGACTTCCGGCACGCGCCCTCCCCCGGCAGGTACTTGATAGATCGATCTAGTGAGAAGCTGGTCCACATGAGAGTCACCGGCGATACAAAGGCGCGGATCGTGACGGCCGCCACGGAGCTGTTCCGGCGGCAGGGCTACGCCGCCACGGGCATGAAGCAGATCGTCACAGCGGCCGGGGCGCCGTACGGCTCGGCGTACCACTTCTTCCCCGGCGGCAAGGCGCAGCTGGGCGAGGAGGTCGTGCGCACCTCGGGAGCCGCCCATCTGGAGCTCATCGGGCAGCTCTTCGCGGACCCCGCCGCCGATCCGGCGCTCGCGACCGCCGCGGCGTTCGAGGGGGCCGCCGAGACGCTCCGGGAGCTGGAGTTCACCGACCCGTGCCCGGTCGCCACCGTGGCCCTGGAGGTCGCCAGTACGCACGAGGGGCTGCGCCTCGCCACGGCGGAGGTCTTCGCCGCCTGGACCGACGCACTGGCCGCCTTCTACACGGGTGCGGGCATGGCCGCGGAAACGGCCCGGGCCACTGCGAGTTCCGTGATCGCACTGCTGGAGGGCGCCTTCATGCTGGCCCGCGCGGCGCACGACACGACCCCGGTACGCACCGCCGCCCGCGCCGCGGCGGCCATCGTCCGCGACGCGCTGACGGCCGGCTGAGTCAGGGGCCGGGCCGGCCCGCCGCCCCTACGGACAGTGCGTCGCGGGCCGCGTCGATGCCGTGGATCAGGTCCAGGTGGTAGGCCTCGTGCGCGGCGAAGTCCCGGGCCATGTCGACGTACACACCGTCGGGGAGCGTCGACTCGGCCGCGGAGAGGTCACTGCTCAGCGTCCTCAGCTGCACGATCACCCGCTCGGCGTCGAAGGCGCAGCGGCTCAGCGCCTCGGCCAGTGCGGAGCCCTCGCCGCGCCGCGGGGAGAGCGCCTGGAGGGCCAGGTCCAGGGACCGCCGCCGGAACTCGCCCAGTGCCAGGGCCAGGTCGATGCCGTCGTGGGCGATCTCGTTCGTGTGGGGGTCGTCGCGTTCCAGGCTCGACGCCAGGTGCTGCGCCCGGCGTACGGGGTCGGAGCGGGTCACGGCGCCGAACAGCGGAGCGGCGCACGCGAGGTCCCGGGCCAGGGCGCGGGCGAAGGCGCGGGCGTCGACCGCCGTGAAGTCGCGGCCGGAGTTCGGGAAGCCCGACCGTTCGGCGTCGCGCCGGAAGCGGTCCGTGTGGAAGGCGAACAGCGCACCGAGGCGGACGGCCGCCAGCTCCGCCACGGGAAAGCGCGCCCGCTCCACCATGCGGTACGGGATGTCGCGCGCGGCCAGGCCTGCGGCGTAGGCCCGTAGTCCCGAGCCCGGCGCGTCGACCCCGCCGGGGCGCGGGGCGGCGGGTTCGGGAGCCCCGTACGGCGGGACCGGGAGCCGGGAGCCGATGGCGCCGCTCAGCTGGGCCAGGCCCGCCTCCACGTCCAGGACGGGTTCCAGCGCGGCTGCCAACTCGGCCCGCAGGGTGCCGAGCCGGGCGTCCAGCGCGCCCCGCGAGGCCACCCCGAGCAACTCGCCGGCGTGGCGCAGGGTCCGGTGGACCTCGTGTGCGGGCAGGGTCAGTTCGTAGCCGATCTCGCCCGGGGGGACGGACTCCATCGTCAGGGCGACCACCCGCCGTTGCCGCGGGTCGAGTTCGGCCAGTGGCGCGAGCGCGGCGGCGATCCGCTCCGGCGCGGGTCCGCACGCGCCCCGCGCGTTCAGCAAGGGGCTCTCCGGCGCGCCGGGCCCCCGCGAGCCGCCGGCGGCGGCGACCCGGTACGTCCACGTCCGCAGCTCCGGAACGCGTCCCGTCCAGCAGCGGGCGGCGGCCATCGCGTCCTGGGCGGCGCAGGCGGCGGCCGCCGGCCCGGCGCCCCGCACGCACAGGAACGCGACCAGTGGGGCGGCCCGAGCCCGGTAGAAGCCCGCGAACTCCGCACCCGGACCCGGACCCTGCCCCCGACCCCGCGTCGTCATCTCGGGCATCGCCACCGACCTCCCCCATCGCCAACACCCCGACCGGCCAACGGATGCGGCTCACGGTAGCCGCCTTCGACCCTCGGCACGACGAAGACGAAGCGGCCCCCTGCGCTCCGGGCACGCGCCGCCGGACATCCGGGTGCACCGACGACCCGCCCCGGACGACCTGCTCGTCGAGCTCAACGGCGCGGCCGACCAGCAGAGGATCATCGCACTCCTGCGGAGGTACCGAGCTCTGAAACGCTGAAGGGCGGCGTACTGCACGTTGCCGCACTCCTGCGCAATGCTGCGTGCTTCGGCCTGGTTTCGAGCATCTCTTGACATGCCTTCAGCGCTGCGCTGCACTTGTGCCCCCTTAGGGGGTGTCTGGCCCCCACTCATGACTCGGGGACACTCCATGCGCCTGCTGAGATTCCTGCTCGCCACCGCCTGCGCGGTGTCCGCGCTCGCCTTACCTTCCGTCACCCCGGCCGAGGCGGCCGCCGGCCCGCCGCAGACCGTTCCGGCGCTGCGCCAATGGACCGCCGGCTCCGGCACGTACACCTTCTCCGACACGAGCCGTATCGTCATCGACCCCGCCCACGCCGCCCAGCTCGGCGACGAGGCCGCCACGTTCGCCGAGGACCTGGGCGCCCTGACCGGGCGCAGCGTGGCCGTCGTCACCGGAAGCGCCTCGGCCGGCGACATCGGGCTCGGGCTCGGCGAGACCACCCTGCCCGCCGAGGGCTACCGGATGACCGTCGCGGCATCCCTCACCGTCCGGGCGGGCACCGACGCCGGCGCCTTCTACGGCACCCGCACCGTCCTGCAACTGCTGCGCCAGTCAGCCTCGGTGCCGGCCGGCACGGCCGTCGACTGGCCCACCAAGTCCGAGCGCGGGCTCATGGTCGACCAGGGGCGCAAGTTCTTCACCGTCGACTGGCTCAAGCAGCACATCAAGGAGCTGGCCTACCTCAAGCTCAACTACTTCCACTTCCACCTGTCGGACACGTACGGCTTCCGCCTGGAGAGCTCCACCCACCCGGAGATCGTCTCCACCGACCACTACTCCAAGCAGGACATCGCCGACCTCGTCGCGCTCGGCAACAAGTACCACGTCACCATCGTCCCGGAGATCGACACCCCCGGGCACATGAACGCGGTCCTGGCCGCGCACCCCGAACTCAAGCTCAAGAGCAGTTCGGGCACGGTCAGCCCCGACTTCATCGACCTCTCGCTCCCCGCCTCGTACGCGCTGATCAAGGACCTGGTCAACGAGTACCTGCCGCTGTTCCCGGCCCCGTACTGGCACATCGGCGCGGACGAGTACGTCACCGACTACGGCAAGTACCCGCAGCTGCTCAGCTACGCCCGCTCCCACTACGGGGCGAACGCGACGGCCAAGGACACCTACTACGGGTTCGTCAACTGGGCGGACGACCTGGTCCGGGCGGGTGGCAAGACCACCCGGATGTGGAACGACGGCATCAAGTCCGGTGACGGGACGGTCAAACCGAACGCCGGCATCCTCGTCGAGTACTGGTACAGCTACGGGCTCACGCCCCAGCAGCTGGCCGACGCCGGCCACGTCGTCGCCAACGAGTCCTGGACGCCCACCTATTACGTGCTCGGCGGCGCGAAACCCGACACCAAGTGGATGTACGAGACCTGGACCCCGGACCGCTTCGAGGGCGGCGCCACCCTGTCCGACCCGGCGAAGAACCCCGGCTCGCTGATCCACGTCTGGTGCGACAATCCGAACGCCGAGACCGAGGCCCAGATCGCGGCCGGCATCATGTACCCGCTGCGCGCGCTGGCCCAACAGACCTGGGGTTCGCCGAAGTTGACCTCGACCTACGCCGGGTTCACTCCGATCGCGGCGGCCATCGGCCACAACCCCGCCTGGCCCGGCCTCTCGCAGCCCGGCAACCTGGCCCTGGGCCGTCCGACCACCGCCTCCAGCACCGAGACGGCGAACTTCCCGGCGGCTTCGGCCACCGACGGCGACCCCGGCACCCGGTGGTCCAGCGCCTACAGCGACCCGCAGTGGCTCCAGGTCGACCTCGGTTCCGTCCAGAGCGTCAACCGGGTGGTGCTGCGCTGGGAGGCGGCGTACGGGAAGGCCTTCCAGATCCAGCTCTCGGACGACGCCACCACCTGGCGCACCGTCCACTCCGCCACCGCCGGCGCCGGCGGAGTCCAGGACCTGACCGGCCTGACCGGATCGGGCCGCTTCATCCGCGTGTACGGCACCCAGCGCGGGACCTCGTACGGCTACTCGCTGTACGAATTCGAGGTGTACGGCGGCCAGTTGAGCGGGGTCCGGACGCTCACCGCGGGCGGCAAGGCGCTCGACGACCCCGCGAGCTCCAGCACCTCCGGCACCCAGTTGATCACCTGGACACCGCACGGCGGCCCCAACCAGCAGTGGCAGCTGGTCCTGGGCAGCGACGGCAGCCACACCATGGTCAACGGCTCCTCCAAGCTGTGCGCGGACGTCTCCGGCGGTTCGACCGCCGCGGGCGCGGCCGTGGTCCAGAGCACGTGCACGGGCAGTGACAGCCAGCGCTGGAAGATCACGGCAGTGGGCGCCGGCGGCTACTCGGTGGCGAACAAGAAGAGCTCGCTCCTGTTGACCACCGCGTCCGGCGCCGACGGAGCCCTGGTCACGCAGCAGCCGGCCAACGGCTCGACGTACCAGCAGTGGCGCATCGCCTGACCTCCCGCCCGACCTCCCGCCCGGCCTCCCGCGTGGCCGTCACTCCCCCGGTGGCGGCCAACGGGAGGCCGGCTTCCCGGAGGAGAGCTGGTCGACGACCTCGGCCAGGTCCAGGCAGGCCTGCTCGATCCTGAGCCGGATGGAGTTCTGCTCGGTGACGAGCGCCGACAGCAGCAGAGAGGTCAGGGCGGCGCTGCCGTTGAGCGCCTGGAGGTTGGCCATGCCCTCGATCAGGGTGTGGTGGAAGAAGGGGCCGCGCTGGTCGATCGCCGCCGCGTTCGCGAGCACGGACACGAGCAGCATGCACGGCGCGCTCCCCGCCGTCTGGAAGCGCAGGGCCGCCCAGATGAGGAGCGGGAAGACGAGGAAGAGGAGCGCCAGCTCGCTCCTGGTGGCCAGCAGGGTGATCGCGACGGCCGAGACGAGCAGTACGGCGGCCTCCGCCCACCGGTAGACGTCGTCGGACAGGCGGGCCCGTCGCAGGACCAGGAGCAGCGGCGTGATCACGAGCACGCCCATGGCGTCACCGGCCCACCACGTCCACCACACGGTCCAGAATCCGCCCCCCGGCAGGCTGCCGGTCAGTTCCAGCAGCCAGGCCCCGACGGTGGCACTGATCAGCATCGGCAGCAGGCCGCCCAGGAAGACCAGCGCCAGGCCGTCCCGGAGCCGGTCGAGCGCCGTGCGGAAGCCGACCGCGCGGAGCATGAGGCAGGCGCACACGGGGGCCAGCGTGTTGCCCGCGACGATCCCGAGGCCGACGGGATCCATCGGGCTGATCGACTGGATGACGAGGAAGGCGCCGATCGCGATCCCCGGCCAGACGCGGAGCCCCAGCCAGAGCAGGCAGGCGACGGCGATGCCGCTGGGCGGCCACAGGGGTGTGACGTGGGCGCCGTCGAGCACGACCTGCTGGAGCAGTCCGATCCGTCCGCCCGCGAAGTAGCCGGCGGCGACGGCAAGGATCCAAAGCCCTGTGAGGCACAGATGTCGGAAGCCCTCGGTGCGCATGACCTCATCAGACGACAATCCGCACCCGTCACGGGTGCGTGACACGCGTTACGCCGCACTCCGCGTCACCCGCGGCGGACCGGGAAACGCCTCGTGGCGCAGGACGAGCACCGCGGCGTCGTCCTCGTGGCCGGTGGAGTCGGCGACCTTCATCACCTCGGCCGCGAGGTCCCCGGGGTCGGCGGCGGCCCCCGCCCGGACCGCCTCGGCCACGCGCTCCAGACCGGCTTCGATCGGAAACCTCGGGCCTTCGACCACCCCGTCGGTGACCAGGATGAACGAGCCCTCGGCCGTCAGCCTGCGCCTGGTCACGGGGTAGCGCGATCCCGGAAGCATGCCGAGCGGCAGGCCGCCCTCGTCCTCCACCACGCCGTACTGGCCGTCGGTCGTGGCCCACACCCCCGGTACGTGGCCGGCGCGGGCGCTCTGGATCTCCCAGGTCTCGGGGTCGAACCGGACGAAGGTGCAGGTCGCGAAGAGGTCGCAGTCCACGGAGAGGAGGAGGTCGTTGGCCCGGCTGAGCACCTCGCCCGGGTCGGCGGCGGCCGCGGCGACCGCCCGTACGGCGATCCGTACCTGCCCCATGAAGGCGGCTGCCTCCACATCGTGGCCCTCCACGTCGCCTATGGAGAAGCCCAGGGCCCCCTCGGGCAGCTGGAAGCCGTCGTACCAGTCGCCGCCGATGCTCAGGCCGTGACGGGCGGGCGCGTACCGGGCCGCGGTGCGCAGTCCGGGCAGGGCCGGCAGCGTTTTGGGCAGGATCTCGCGCTGCAACGCCTCGGCCAGCTCGACCCGGGCCTGCTGGAGCTCGGCCCCTTCCCTGGCCTGGGCGGTGAGCCGCCCGAGCCTGGTCAGCAAATCGTCCGCGGTCGCCGACCGCGCGGACCTGTGGGGGGTCATGGACGGCTCCGGGGTACTGCCGCTGCTGGGCTCTGGCGCACACGCACGCCCAGTGTATTTCGGCGGCCCGGTGATCACATCAGGAGCGCGGTGCGGTCAGTCCAGGTCGAGGTAGTACGCACCCGCCTTGGCGTCGGCGAAGAGCGTGAACTGGACCTCGGGTCCGCCGTGGGCGGCTTCCTCGTCGGAGGGGTCCAGCTCCACCGGTTCCGCGTTGACCAGGACGAACTCTCCGTACCCGGCGAAGTCGCCGGGACCGTCCGCGACGCCGATGTGGATCGGGGTCTCGTCGGGGAGACCGGAGAGGGCGTCGCGCAGTTTCGCCGCGGTCCACACCTCGGGGGTGTGCTCGAACGTGTCAGCCATGAGCCGAGGCTAGAGCGCCCGGACGGCTACCGGACCGCGCCGCGCCGAATCGAGCCAAATGATGCCAGAGCGAACCAAAGGTGCCGGCGGTGCGTCCTGATTTCCATACGGACCTCGGCAGGAGAGCAGCCGAAGATCATCGGAAGGGGAGATCGCATCGTGGAGACCTCAGGAGCCCGGCCGTCCCGCCGTGTCGTACTCGCGGCGGGAGCCGGAGCGGCGCTGACCGGGATGTCCCTGGGCGGTACGGCGCACGCGGCGCCGGCACGGCAGGAGGGCATCCTCCGCGAGCTGCGCACGCTGGAGGCGGACCACGCGGCCCGGCTGGGCGTGTACGCCCGCGACACGGCCACCGGGCGCACCGTGCGGTACCGGGCGGACGAGCTCTTTCCGATGTGCTCGCTCTTCAAGACCCTCGCGGTCGCCGCGGTCCTGCGCGACAAGGACCGCAGCGGCGAGTTCCTGGCCAAGCGCATCCACTACACGCAGCAGGAGGTGACGGATTCCGGACACGGCCCGGTCACGGGGCTGCCCGAGAACCTGGCCGCCGGCATGACCGTCGGGGAGCTGTGCGCCGCCACGATCTGCCAGAGCGACAACGCGGCCGGGAACCTGCTGCTCCGCGAGCTGGGCGGGCCCGGCGCGATCACCGGCTTCTGCCGTTCGGTGGGGGACGGGGTCACGCGGCTCGACCGCTGGGAGCCCGCGCTGAACTCCGCGGAGCCTGACCGGGTGACGGACACCACCAGCCCGCACGCCATCGGCCGGACCTATGAGCGCCTGGCTCTCGGCAATGCGCTCGCGCCCCGGGACCGGGCGCTGCTGCGGGGGTGGCTGCTGGCCAACAAGACCAGTACGGAGCGCTTCCGCAAGGGCCTGCCGGCCGATTGGGTCCTGGCGGACAAGACCGGTGGCGGCAAGTACGGGACGAACAACGACACGGGCATCACCTGGCCGCCGGGCCGGGCGCCGATCGTCATGGCCGTCCTGACGACCAAGCACCGGCCCGACGCCGCCGCGGACAACGCGCTCGTCGCGAAGACCGCCGCCCTGCTGGCCGCGGCGCTCGCCTGAGGCGGGAGCCGGCCCGGGGCCTCAGGCCCCGGGCGGGCCGTCGGCGACGGGCGGCGGGGCGGCCGCCGGGTCCAGGATGCGGTTGAGGAAGTTCCTCGTCCGCTCGTGGCTCGGACGGCCGACCACCTGCGCCGCGGGCCCCTGTTCGACGATCACTCCCCCGTCCATGAACACGACCCGGTCCGCGACCTCGCGGGCGAAGCTCATCTCGTGGGTGACCACCATCATCGTCATCCCCTCGCCGGCCAGCACCCGCATCACCGACAGCACCTCACCGACGAGTTCGGGGTCGAGCGCGGAGGTCGGCTCGTCGAAGAGCATCACCTCCGGGTCCATGGACAGGGCCCGGGCGATGGCCACCCGCTGCTGCTGGCCGCCGGAGAGCTGCGCCGGATACGCCTGCGCCTTCTCGGCGAGGCCCACGCGCGCGAGGTTCCGCCGGGCGACCTCGGCGGCCCGGGTCTTGTCCCTGCCCAGCACCCGCCGCTGCGGCAGGGTGAGGTTCTCGGTGACGTTCACGTGCGGGAACAGGTTGAACTGCTGGAAGACCATGCCGATGCGGCGGCGTACGGCGTCGATGTCGACGTCGAGGTCGGTGACCTCCGTACCGCCGACGAAGACTTGGCCCTCGGTGGGTTCCTCCAGCAGGTTCACACAGCGCAGCAGCGTCGATTTGCCCGAGCCGGAGGGCCCGATGACGCACACCACCTCGCCGCGGGCGATGTCCAGGTCGATGCCCCGCAGGACGTGGTTGTCCCCGAAGGACTTGTGCAGGCCCCGGATCTCGATCTCCGGGCGGTCGGTGGCCGTCGTCTCCAGCGGTCCTGTCTTCTGTGGCATCTCGTCCTCACGTGGCCTTGTCCGCGCGGGCCTCTAGACGGCGCACCACGAAGCTCAGGGGCACGGTCACGAGGAGGTAGCACAAGCCCGCGACGAGGATCGGGGTGGAGTTGGCGGTCTGGCTGGCGAGGTCCCGGCCGAACTTGGTCAGTTCGCGCTCCTCCAGCGTCACTCCCAGGAAGAGCACCAGGGAGGAGTCCTTGAACAGCAGGACCAGTTCGTTGGTGAGCGGTGGGATGACGATGCGGAACGCCTGCGGGATGATCACCGACACCATGGCGCGGCCGTGCGAGAAGCCCAGCGAACGCGCGCCCTCCATCTGGCCCTTGGGGACCGCCTGGATGCCGGCCCGAATCGTTTCAGCCATGTACGCGGCGGCGACCAGGCCGAGGCCGAGCGCGACCTTCCCGTACGTGCCCCCGGGGATCTCCGTACCGGGGAACGCGAGCGGCACGGCCACGCCCACGAAGATGAAGATGAGCAGGGCGGGCAGGCCCCGGAACAGTTCGATGTAGACGCCGGCGACCCACCGGTAGGGAGCCACCGACGACAGCCGCATCATGGCGATGACCAGGCCCAGCACCAGGCCGAAGACGAACCCCGAGAGCGTGTACACGACGGTGTTGCGCAGGGCGAGGGTGATGATCTCCGGGAAGAGCCGCAGGGCCAGGTCCTTCTGCGCGAACTGGTTCTGCAGCCGGTCCCAGTCGGCGAGGACGCCCAGTACGACCAGCGCGGCCGCGAAGACCGCGTACTGGACGCCCTGCCAGACACGGCGCCGCTGCCGCCGGGTCAGCCGAGAGGTCACGAGGCGGCCTGGGGCAGCGGGCCGATCCACTGCTCGTAGATCTTCTTGTAGGTGCCGTCGGCCTTGGCGTCGGTGATCGCCTTGTCGATCGCGGCGCGCAGGGCGGTGTTGCCCTTCTTCACCGAGAAGCCGTACTGCTCACCGGTGTCGATGCTCTGCCCGAGGGCGAATTCAGCGGCGTTCTTCTGGTCCTTGAGCCAGCCCTGGACGACCGGGTAGTCGATGACGACCGCGTCGACCTGACCGGTGCGCAGACCGTTGAGGACGGCGTCCGAGCTCTCGAAGGCGACGGGGTTGAAGCCCTGGGCCTTGGCGTAGCTCTCGCCGGTGGTCTCGGCCTGGGCGCCGAGCTTCTTGTTCTTCGCCTTGACGTCGGCGAGCGAGGTGATGCCGCTCTTCTTGGTCGCGAGGAGCGCCTGGGTGGCGTCGAAGTAGGGGATGGAGAAGTCGACGTTCTTCTTGCGCTCGTCGGTGATCGTCATGCCGGCCGCGGCGAGGTCGCACTCGCCGGAGTTCAGGAAGGCGCCGGTCTTGAAGTTCTCGAAGGGCGTGTCGAGGATCTTCTGCTCGACCTTGAGGTTCTTCGCGACCAGGTCGATCAGGGCCACGTCGAAGCCGACGACCTTGCCGTCCTGCTCGAACTGGAAGGGCGGGTAGGGCAGATGGGTGCAGGTGGTCAGCTTGCCCTTCTCCACGACGGGTACGCCGCCGGCCGCCTCCCCCTTCCCGGCGCCGCCGGAGGAACAGCCCGCGGCGAGGAGCACTCCCGCGGCTGCCGCGGCACCGGCCGCGGCGCGGATGCGGGTGCGGCCGCGGGGGGTGCTGCGGTGACTGCGGTGTCCTTCGGCCGTCCTGAACACGGGTGACCTCCACTGGGGCAGGATGGGCGGCGGTCGCAGGACGTGACCGTCCGCCGAGATCGTAAGCCACCGGGTGCGCCGGGTGGGGGAGCGTTGGCCATGCGGCGTCTCAATTGGCCGGTCCGCACCGCCGCCGGTAGTAGGAATAGGTCAGGGCGAGCACCAGCGGGCCCCACAGGACGAACAGACCGCTCACCGTCGCGGCCAGCGCGCGCCACCAGCCGTTGGTGTACCCGACGTCCGAGAACCCGGCGATGCCGAGGATGCTGAGCACCCAGTCGACGGCCAGCAGGGTCAAGGCGAGCCCGGCGACGGTCGCGGGCACGATCACGGCGGCCGGCGGGATGCGCCGGCCGCCGAACACAGGGACGGCGTCGGGCACGACCTCGCCCCACCGTCTCACCAGGCCGGAGCAGAGCAGTCCGAACGCCTCGGACAGGAGGCTCAGCGTGAGGACGTAGGGCACCGTCAACCACAGCGGCTGCGGTGCGCGGGGGACGTCCATCCCCATGAGGAAGCCGAATCCGATGGGCAGCCGCCACAGGCACACCGGGAGGCCGATCAGGGGGATGAGGCGGGCGACCGTCACGGCCCAGCGCGGGACGGGCCGCGCGGTCTGCGTGCGTGCCGTTGCCGTTGCCTTCGCCGTTGCCGTGGCCCTGGCCGTCGCCGTGGTCTTCGCCGGGTGCATCTCGTTGATCGCCATGCGACAAGCCTGTCCGGCTGCCCGCGGTCGGGGATCATGCACGGGCGTGATCCGTATCCCCCGCTCGGGGGAGACGGGGTTCCCGCGGGGCGTCCGGCTCGTTGGGCTCCGTATGGAGAAGACAGGAAACGTTTCTGCCGAGGCCGAGGCCGCACCGGGCCCGCCGGCACCGGGCCCGCCGGCACCGGGCCCGCCGGCACCGGGCCCGCCGCAGCAGGCGTCCGACTCGCCGATCTACGACGCCCTCGCGCACCTGTGGGCCCAGCAGGGCCGGGAGCCTCCCGGGCCCCCTCGACAGCAGTCAGTCCCGGCGGAAGACCTCTTCCACCGGGACTGAGTCAGCGCTGGGGCCGGGGCACCCGGCCCCGGCCGGACCGGCCGCCGCGAGGCCGCGCCTCACCCGAGTCGGGCGAGGAAACGGTTCTGCGCCCATCGGACGGACGCGGCGGGCCGGCCTGGGGTTACGCGGGGGTGATGTTCTCCGCCTGCGGGCCCTTCTGGCCCTGCGTGATGTCGAACGTCACGGCCTGGCCCTCCTGGAGCTCGCGGTACCCGGTGGCGTTGATCGCCGAGTAGTGCGCGAACACATCCGGGCCGCCGCCGTCCTGGGCGATGAAGCCGAAGCCCTTTTCCGCGTTGAACCACTTCACAGTTCCCGTAGCCATGTTCATGCCTTCCAGTCGATGAAAGCCCCCAGCACTGCGCGGGAGGCAGAGGTGATCGCCTTGGTCCAACGGCACAACACAGCAAGACTGCCCGCACCGAGAAGACGCGGGCAGAAGGCACTTCGAACCACGACAGCTACCGTCACGCTACACGGGCGACACGCACCGTCACCAGAGGAAAAGATCACCCAAAACGTCGCGGATATTCGGCCGAGGCACCCCGCGGGCCCGCTCCGCGGCCTTCCCCGGCGGTGCCCGGGCGTCCGGGGGCCGTGGGGGGCGTACGGAGGGACGATGGGAGGTGGCCCGCGACCCGGCCGGAAGGGAGCTCGGCGATGGATGCGTCCGATACGCACGGCACGCCGCCCGACGCCGGGCCCGGCGGGCCCCTCCAGGCCGGGGTGTCCCCGCCGAGCGGGCTGCTCGACGTACTGAACGTGGCAGCCGTCGTACTCGACTCGAAGGGCCGCATCGCCCTGTGGAGCCCCCAGGCCGAGCAGCTCTTCGGCTGGACGGCCAGGGAGGCGCTCGGCCGGCCCGCGGCCAAGCTGCTGGCGGCCAAGGAGCACGTGGGGCTGGTGCTGGAACTGTTCGCGCGGGTCATGGGGGGCGCCGGGGACTGGGCCGGCGCGTTCCCGGTGCGGCACAAGGACGGCAGCAGCCACCTGGTGGAGTTCCGCAACATGCGGCTGCTGGACGAGCACGGGGACATGTACGCCCTCGGGATCGCGACCGACCGCACCAGGCTGCGGGGCCTGGAGCGGGACCTGGCCCTCTCGGCGCGGCTGGTGGCGCAGTCGCCGATCGGGCTCGCCGTACTGGACACGGACCTGCGCTACGTCCTGGTCAATCCGACCCTGGAGCGGATCAACGGGCTGCCCGCGGCCGACCACATCGGGCGCGGAGTGCGCGAGGCCCTGTCCTTCCTCGACGACGCGGGCGCGGTCGAATCGGCCATGCGCCAGGTCCTGGCCACGGGCACGCCGCTGGTCGAGCAGTTCACCGCGGGCCACACCCACGGCGACAAGCACCACGAACACGCCTGGTCGGTGTCGTACTACCGACTGGAGGACGCCGCCGGGCAGGTCCTGGGCCTGGCCACCTCGGTCGTGGACGTGACCCAGAGCCATCAGGCCGCCAAGGAGATCGCCCGCAGCCGCCGGCGGCTCGCCCTGATCGCCGACGCCACCGTGCGGATCGGCACCACCCTCGATCTGGACCTCACCGCCCGCGAGCTGGCCGACGTCGTCGTGCCCGAGCTCGCCGACATCGCCGCGGTCGACATCCTCGACTCCGTCCTCGACGGCCGCCCGAACCTGAGGTCCTCCGACCACGAGCCGGCCGTGTTCCGGGCGCTCGCGGTGGCGTCCGCCTACCCCAGCGAGGCCGTGCGCGCTGCGGATCCGCCCGGCGACATCGCGCGCTACGAGGCCGACCGGCTGGTCACGCGGTCGGTGACCACGGGCCATCCCGTGCTCGTGGCCCACGTGAAGGCCCAGGACATCTCGCGCATCGCCCGGAACGAGGAGGCCGGCGCCATGCTGGCCCGCGCCGGCCTGCGCTCCTACCTGGCCGTGCCGCTCATCGCCCGCGGCGAGGTACTGGGCGCCCTCGACCTCAAACGCACCCGCAACCCGCTGCCGTTCGACGAGGACGACATCATCCTGGCCGGCGAACTCGCCGCCCGGGCGGCGGTCTGCATCGACAACGCCCGCTGGTACCGCAACGCGCACCACACCGCACTCGCCCTCCAGCACCACCTGCTCCCCCACCACCCGCCGCACACCCCGGGTCTCGAAGTCGCCTCCCGCTACCGGCCCGCCGCGGCCACCAGCGAGATCGGCGGGGACTGGTTCGACGCCATCCCCCGCCCGGACGACACCACCGTCCTGGTGGTCGGAGACGTCATGGGCAGCGGCATCAACGCCGCCGCCGGCATGGGACAGCTGCGCACCGCCACCCGTACGCTCGCCGAACTCGGCCTCGACCCGGCCGAGGTGCTCCGCCAGCTCGACCGCGCCACCGCCACGCTGGAGGAGACGATCGCCACCTGCGTCTACGCCGTCTACGACCCGCACTCCGGCGAGTGCCGGATAGCCGTCGCCGGACACCTGCCGCCCGTCCTGATCCGTGCCGGGCAGGCCCCCAAGCTGCTCGACCTGCCCACCGGCACACCGCTCGGGGTGGGCGGCGTACCCTTCGAGTCCACCACGGTGCGGATGGAGCCGGGTGACCAACTGGTCCTCTACACCGACGGGTTGGTCGAGGTGCGCGACCAGTCCATCGACGACCGCCTCGCCGTGCTGCTGGAGCTGCTCGCCGAGGCCGGCCGGCCTCTGGAGGAGACCTGCGACCGGCTGCTGAACTCCCTGCGCCGGGTGGACGACCACGACGACGTCGCGCTGGTCATCGCCCGCGCGAAGGGCCTGGCGCCGCCGTGAGCGGCCTGGGGAACGGATACCGGCACGCCGGCCGCACCGACTGAATAGAATCGGGTCCCATGTCGAAGCCTGACGAGCTGCTCGTTGACATCGCCACGACCGTGGAGTCCGAGCGCAGCAATCAGATGTCCCTGACCGTTGTCGTAGGTGGTGCGGTGATCACCGGGCGGCTGGCTCCCGAAGCCGTCTGGAGGCAGCGCGTTTCGGACGTCCTGACGGATTCGGAGCACCTGGGGCCGTTCTCCGGGGTCTTCGCCACGGCCCCGACGGCGGACCGGCCGGACCGGGCCGGGCCGCCCACGCACCTGCACTTCCACGTGGCGCGGATCCTCCAGGGCAGCATCGGGATCCCCGAGACGGGCGGGATGTACCGCGTCGCGATCGAGGACGTCAGCGCCTGGACCATGGGCGACTTCAGCTACTCCGACCACTGAGCCGGGCGCTGCCGGGTTCGGGCCGACCGTCCCGCCTCAGCGGGAGTGCCGCAGTACGGCCAGCACCTGCGACGTGATCGCGCTCTCGTTGTGCTCGAAGTCGGCGCCGGTCAACTGGGCCTGGTCCGCGGGCAGTCCGGAGAGTACGGGGGTGTGCAGGTGGCCGCCTGGCAGGTGGGGGCGCAGTTCGAGGCGGAGCCGGTTGGAGCGGTACGCGACCTCGTTGGAGAGGTAGCCGCCGCCCCCGCCCGCCACGGCGCGCGAGCCCGGGGTGGGTCCGTCCTCTCGGTCCACCGGGGCCTGCTGCCCGGCGGGGATCTCGGTGACGGCGGTGTTCAGCCGCACCGGGTACGGGCTCTGCACGGCGGTCATGGTGTCCGTGGGCAGGCTGGTCCGGAGGAACTCCGCGCCCGGTCCCATTCCCGGCGCGGTGACGGGTCGGTCGTAGGTACCGCCGGAGAGGGCGCGCGCGTTGTCCGGGTACGGATCGGCCGAGCGGGCCCGACCCGCCCAGGCCTCCAGGGTGAACAGGCCGGGGTAGCCCTGGCTGATGCTGGTGATCATGTCGGCGCCGCGCGGGCCTGCCGCCAGGCGCGGGCCGTAGGCGCGCTCCACGATGCCGGCGTCGAAGTCGGCGTAGCGGACGGGCAGGACGACCGCCCGGAACTCCGCCACCGTGCCGTCGGCGAGGGTCATCCGGCGGCCGTTGAGCTGGAGGGCGGCGGAGCCCGAGGGGTTGGCCCGGCGCAGCTCGGCGTCCAGTCCGAACGGGTCGAATCCGCTGACGAATATCCGCCGTACGCCGGGCGCGGCGCGGAACTCGTTGGCGGTCAGACCGCGGGAGGCGTCCTCGAACCTGCTGCGCATGGCCTGCCGGTCGACGGGGAACGCCGGCTGCCAGCGGGCGAGCTGGACGGTCATCGCGAGCCTGGCCCAGTACAGCGGCCGGTCGTCCCCGGCGGCCAGGTCGCCGCCGGTGCGCCGGCCCTGCGCACGGTTCACCGCGGCCTGCCACAGCCCTTCGCCCCACGCGTCGAGGAGCCGCTCGGCCTCGGCGGCGTTCCTGACGGCGCACAGGGCGGCCGGGAAGCGGCGTACGAAGGCGTCGAGCGCGGCCCGCTCCGGGAACGCGGCGGTCCGCGGGTCCGCGAGGCGGCCCTGCTCCGGGTCGGGCGCCGGTGCGGCGGTGAGGCAGGCGGGCGCGGTGTCCGCGTGTGCGGTGACGGGCGGGAGCAGGACGGCAATCCCGAGCATGGCGGCGGCGAGGGCCGCACGGCGTAACGGCATCATCATGCGATGTGACATTACATAGAAGGTTCATTCCTGTCAGGAGCACGTCGGCCCGGCCGCATCCGTGGATGCGGCCGGGCCGACGGTTCTTTTTCGGCTACCGGTGGTGATTCAGCCGTTCAGGAGCTTGTCCCGGTAGGTGGCGAGGACCTTCGGCCACGCGTGCCCTTCCCGGAAGTCGTCGTCCAGCGCGAGCACCGTGGGCTCGCCCTGCGCTGCGACTCCGTAGAGGGTCCGCGCGACGCTACCGGTGAGCAGGTGGTCGTAGTGGAACGAGCCCTCGAACCCGAGCCATGCCACCCGGGCCCCCTGCGCGCGGACCTGTTCGAGGCACCCCTCCAGGTACGGCCCGAGCTCGGTGGGCAACTCGTGGAAGGCCAGGTCGTATTCGACCACCTGGAGACCGGTCAGGGTGTTGTCGACGTCTTCGAGATGGTAGGTCTCGATTCGGTCCGGAGTGGATCCGCCGATGTCGAAGGTGAGATCGAAGGGCTCGGCGGAAGGTGCTGCCACGAACAGGCTGACGACCGCCTCGGAGCCGCCCCACCGAAGAGCCTCGACGAAGTCACTCACTACAGTCCCCATTCGATGATCTGGTTCGCGTCGGGAATGTAGGACGTCAGGACCTTCCCCGCGTGCGGGCCCTCCTTCGCGACCATCACCACGACGTGCTTGCCGTCGACCATACCGGCGAATGCCCTGGCCGCGGTGTTGCCCGTCTTCCAGTCGAAGGTCTTCGTCGGGCTCGTGAGGATGTGGCTGGTCAGCTTCTTGAACTGCTCGACGCGCTGCGGGAGGCTGCCGGCATTCGGGATGAGTCCGTCCCGGATGAGGTAGCGGATGGCGTGTCCGCCGCCCTTGTTCATGTTCTCGTAGGCGGTGCCCACGGTGTCCGCGGAGAACCCGCAGAACCCGTCCTCGTTGTGGACCAGGACCGGCGCGGTGCCCGCCAGCACGTAGTACGTGTGGAGGTCGTTGACGGTCAGGTTGTACGCGGGCTGGAGGGTCTTCCAGTGCCGGACCCCATCGATCCGCGCGGAGTTGCCGTCGGCCGTGCGCAGGGTGTCCCCGGCGTTGAGGTCACCCGCGTTGGTCCAGGCCTTGGCGTTCTCGGACCAGAAGGGGTGGTGGTCCGTCGTGGTGACGGAACCGCCGCCGACAGCGGCATCGAGGGTGATGTCGGTGAAGTCGCGGTCGTCCGGGGTGTAGATGGTGGCATCGACGCGGCGGGAGCCGGTGGTGCCGGATTCCGGATCGGTCGCGAGGACCGAGTCGCCGACGGCTATCTGCTCGATCGGGCGGGCCGATCCGTCACCCATGAGGACGCTCGTGCCCGCGGGGAAGCTGTGCTTCGCACCGGGAATGGGGCAGGTGAGGGCGCGCTGGAGCTTCCTCGCGTCAACCGCTGCCTCGACGCCCTCGGAGCCCCACTTGACGACCTTGAGGGCCTTGCCCCAAGGCGTGACGCCGGCGATGGCCATGGCACAGCCGCCCCAGCTGGGCTCTTCGATGCACCGCTGGATGTCGGCGCCGCCGGACAGTTCCCAGGCGCCCTTGAGGAGCAGCTTGGCCAGGTCGGCGTCCGGCTTGCCGAAGACGACCTGGTCGGGGTCGGCGCCCATCATGCACGGGGGCAGACTGTCCCGGTTGTAGGGGACGATGCACTTCGGCTTCTTCTTCTTCTCCTCCTCGGCCTGCTTCTTGCGGGCTTCCTCGGCCAGGCGGCGCCTGGTGGCTTCCTCGGCCTCGAACTTCTTCTTGACCTCGGTCCAGGCCTCGCCCGCGAGGGCATCGGCCTCGTCCCGGCTCTTGCCCGCGGCGAGGGCCGATGCACGGGCATCCGCTGCGGAGGCGTCCGCCTGGGCGGCCGAGTCGCGTGCGTACTGCGCGGAGAAGGCGGCCTGGGCGGCCGACTCCTCGGCGGCGTCGGCGTCCTGGTCGGCGGCGGCCGCCGCGTTGCGGGCGGTGGCCGCGGAGTTCTTGGCGGCGGCGGCGCTGGCCTCGGCCGCGGTCGCGGACTTGTTGGCGTCCTCCGCGGACTTGGCGGCGGCGTCCTTGGACTTCTGCGCCTCGGCCGCTGCGATCTCCGCCTCGGCCTGGGCCGCGGCGGCCTTGGCAGCCGCCTCGGCCGCGCGCCAGCGGTTCTCGTTGGCCTTCGCGGCGATCCCCGAAGCCTCGGCGATCAGACGGTCGACCTGGTTCTTGTGGTGGTCGGCCAGCTTGTCCTTGTGTGCGGCCATGTACTGGCCGAGGGCGACGAACTCGTGGAGCTGGTCGGACGGACCGGCAAGCGCGATCTTGGCTGCTGCCTTGACCTCCGGGCCACCGGTGTTGACGAGCTGGGAGGCGATGACCTGCTCGTCGCTGTTGCGCGCCGAGTACTGGCCGACTGCCAGGAAGGCGGCCAGTGCCTTGCCGCTGCCGTCGGCGAGGGCCGCCTTGGAAGCGTCCTTGACCCCGGGGCCGCCGACGTTGTTGTACTTCGATACCTCGACCGCGAGGTCATCGGCGCCGGCCGCGTACTGGCCGGTGGTGTAGAAGCCGTTCACCTGCTCGGGCGTGCCCACGAGTGCGTTCGCAGCCGCGGTGCGCACCGACGGGTAGGGGCTCTGGCCGCTGAGCTGGAGGACCCGCTCGCGCACCTCGTCCTGACCGGCCTGCTTCCAACGCGTCCGCAGGTAGGTCAGGACCTCCTCGTCCGTACCGCCCAGGGCGGTGACCGCGGCCTCCTGGCTCCAGGGACCACGCAGCTTCAGGGCCTTCATGGCAAGGGCACGGCCCTTGACCGCGGTGGCCTTGACGTCCACGTCCGGCTTGGCCGCCTCGGCGGCCAGCGTCGCGGCGGTGGTGTCGAGGCCGACGGCTTCGAGCTGCTGGGCCGCGGCGTCGGAGACGAACTTGTCGATCTGCGCCTTGGCGGACTTGGCCCGCTCGATGGAGGCCTCGGTCCGGGTCGCGAGGTCGGTGGCCTCGGTCTCCCGGGCGATCTCGACGACCTTCTTCGCCGTGGCGACTGCGGCGTCGGCGGCTTCGGCGGCCGTCTTGGCCGCGTCCGCGTGCTTCTTCGCCTCGGCGGCGGCGTTCGCCGCCTCACCCGCGTGGGCGGCTGCCTCGTCGGCCGCGTCCGCGGCGGCGCGGGCGTGCCGGGCCGCGGAACGCGCGGAGTCGCGCGCCTCGTAGGCCGCGTTGGCGGAGCGCACTGCCAGCGCGGAGGCCTGGTCGGCGGCGCGGTTGGCGGCGTTGGCGTGACGGCGGGCCTCGGCCGCGGCCTGGCGGGCCTCGGCGGAGGAGTTGCCGGCCGCGTCCGCGTAGTTGTTCGCCTCTTCGGCGGCATCGGCCGCGGCGTTGGCGTTGGCGCCCGCGTTCTGCGAGGCCTTGGCCGCATTGCCGGCTGCCAGCGAGGCGTGACCGGCCATCTCGGCGGCGAGGGCGGAGGTCTCGACGAGAGCTGCCGCCTGGCGCGCGACGGCGGCCATGTCCCTGGCGGCGGACGCCTGTGCGGCGTCGGTGCCCGCGGCGATGGCCGCGTTGTACGCGTTGTTCGCCGCGTTCGCCGCGGCGGCGGCCGCATTGGCGGTCTGCGCGGCGGCCAGGGCGGCGACGCGCGCGGCGCGGCTGGCCGCGTTCGCCGAAGCGATGGCCTGTTGGGCGGCCGCGGCCGCGGCGCGGGCCGCGTCGGCAGCCTGCTTGGCCTTCACCGCGGCGCGGTTGGCGTCGTTCTTGGCGAGGTTGGCCTCATAGGCCGCCTTCTGCGCGGCCTCCTTCGCCTTCACGGAGGCGGCGATGGCACGGGCCGAGGCCTCTTCGGCCGCCTTCGTGGCGTCCTCGGCCTGGATGCCGGCCTGCTTCGCGTCCTCCGTCAGCTGCGCGACGGTGGCGTACTCCTGGTCCCGGTTGCGGGCGGTGAACTGCCCGATCTCCAGGAACTCCCGCATGTCCTCGGGAGTTCCGCGCAGAGCGATCTTGGCGGCCGCCATCACATTGGGACCACCCGAACCGGCGAGCTTGGAGACGGCGATCTCGTTGTCCATCTCGCGCGCCGCGTACTGGCCCTCGTTCAGGAACTTCTCGATGTCCTCGGGCGTGCCCCTGAGGGCGGCCTTGCCCGCGTCCTTGACCCCGTTACCGCCCAGGTTGATGATCCGCGAGACCTCGACCTGGCGGTCCTCGTTCAGCGGGGCCTTGAAGCCCTTCTCCAGGAAGACGTTCAAGTCCTCCGGCGTACCGGCCAACGCCTGCTTGGCCGCGGCCCGCACCGCGGGTCCGCCGATGTTGAAGACCCTGCTCGCCTGGACGTAGTCGTCGTCGTACTTGATGCCGTTCTTCTCGTCGAGGAACGTCCTGATGTCCTCGTCCGACCCGAGGAGCGCCCGCTCGGCCGCCTCCTTGATGCCGGCTCCGCCAGCCACCCAGTAGTCGACGACCTGGGACCGCTCGGATCCCAGGACGTCCGCGTCGCTCGGCTCCACGGCCGCGGCGGGCATCGCGCCCAGCAGGCCCGCCACGAGCGCCGCGGGCAGAACCAGTCCGCCGACGACGCGCCGACCGGATATGCCCCGTCGCCCGAGGTGATCGGAGCCGGGGCTCTGCGCCCCGGTGAAGATTGTGCGCCGTCTCATGCGGCGATCCCCCTTGTTGGTGTCGCCCGGGCACGGCTGTCGCCCGGCCTCAGGACCGTACGCACCAACTCGCTTTGAAATCAAGCATGGCTGATAACAGTTCAACTGTGGTTGATTGATTCCGCTTTCCCCGATACCGTCCCCCACGCCATCCGAGATCGCCGCCCGTGGGAGCCGGGATGCAGGGGCTAGGCTGCGCGTCGCAAGGGGATACGCAGAGACAGACAGGGTGAAGATGTTCGAGCCGGCGCAGGAGAATCCGTACCCCGACAGCCACACCCTCGGCGAGGGCCCCGAGCCGCACCCCCTGTTGCGGCCGGTACTGCCGCTGCTGGGGCGCTGGCACGGCCGGGGACAGGGTCAGTACCCGACCCTGGAGCGGGACTTCCGGTACGAGCAGGAGATCACTTTCAGCCACGACGGCCGCCCCTTCCTCCGGTACGAGGCGCGCGCATGGCTGATCGACGAGGCCGGGGCCCCGGTGCGCCCGGCCGGGCGTGAGGCGGGATGGTGGCGCGTGACGCCCGACGCGTCACTGGAGGTCGTACTCGCCCACCCCACCGGGATCGTCGAGACCTACGTCGGGCAGGTGTCCGACGGGGAGATCGAGATCGAGACCAAGGACGTGGCCCTGACCCCGCTGGCCAAGGAGGTCACCGCCACCCGGCGCCGCTACACCCTGGGCCCCGGGGAACTGACCGTCGTCCACGACATGGCGGCGGTGGGGCAGCCCCTGCAGCACCACCTCACCACGCACTTGAGGCGGCGCACGTCCTGATCCGGGCGCCCCGGCGTCAGGAGGTCGGGGGCCGGCTGTCGGCCCACGGGCGGGCGGCTTCGAGCTGGGCGGCCACCTGCAGAACGGTCGCCTCGTCGTGCTGCCTCCCCACGAGCTGCACGGCGAGCGGCAGTCCGTCGCTCCCCCGGCCGGCCGGGACGGAAGCCGCCGGGTTGCCGGTGACGTTCCACAGCGCCGTGTAGGCGATCATCGGGAACGAGCGCAGCATCGCGGTGACCATGCCCGCACCGTCCAGCACGCCGACAGCGCGCGGGCGCTGCGCGATCGTCGGGGTCAGCAGCAGGTCCAGTCCCGAGCCAGAGCCGGATCCGGAATCCGGGTCGGTGAACACCCGGTTGGCGCGCACGGCCATCCGCTCGCCCGCACGGACCGCCCATTCCACCGCCGCCTCGGGCGCCAGTCGCGCCACCCGCAGCGTCTGGCGGGTGCGCCGCTCCAGCAGCTCCGGCCGCTCCATGGCCGCGGCCTCGGTACGTACCCCGCCGCAGAACTGCGGCAGGAACGCGGCCGTGGTGTCGGGGTACCGGGGATCGACCTCCCGTACGTCGTGGCCCAGTTCGCGCAGCGCCCGGGCGGCCTCGCGCATGGCCCGTACGTGCTCCGGGTGCGGACGTACCCCGCGCACCGCGGGTTTGGCCGAATACCCGATCCGCAGCCGGCCCGGCGTCGTGGCGACGGCCCGGACGAGGCTCGTCCCGGCGGGGCGGGCGGCCCAGCGGTCCCCCTCGGCCGGGCCGCTGAGGACGTCGTAGAGGAGGGCGCTGTCCAGCACGGTGCGGGTGAGCGGTCCCACCGTGCCCAGGGCGTACCACAGGTGCGGGTGCGGGGCGGTGGAGACGCGGCCGCGCTGGGGTTTGAGCCCGAGCAGCCCGCAGCAGGCCGCCGGGATGCGGATGGATCCGCCGCCGTCGCCGCCGAGCGCGGCTCCGACCATGCCTGCCGCCACCGCGGCGGCGCTGCCCCCGCTCGACCCTCCGGTCGTGCGCGTGGTGTCCCAGGGGTTGCGGGTGTATCCGTGGGCGGCGGACTCGGTGAACGGCCACTGGCCGAACTCCGGCATCGTCGTCTTCCCGATGATCACCGCGCCGGCCTCCCGCAGGCGCCGGACCGCCTCGGCGTCCTGCGCGACCGGCGTCCGGTTGGCCGCGCCGCCGAACGTCGTGACCTCGCCCGCGACGTCGAGCTCGTCCTTGACCGCGATCGGCACGCCGAGCAGGGGGCCGTCCGCACCGGACGCACGTGCGGCGTCGCGGGCGTCGGCCTCGGCCAGGGCCCGGTCCGCGAGCACCACGCGGAAGGCGTTCAGGCTGGGATCGAGCAGGGCGATGCGCCGTAGCGAGGCCTCGGTCAGCCGGCGGGCGGACACCTTGCCCGTGCGCACGAGCTCGGCCTGCCGGGCGACACCTTCGAACATCAGCTCCGCGTCTTCCATACCGACTGGTAATACTCGGTCGGCATGCACAAGGGTTCGGCCATTTGCGATCTCTTTGCCCAGCGGGAGGCAAGACTGCCGCGAAGTCCCGGCCCGCCTTCGGGCTAATGTGCCGCCGGGCGCGTGAGGCGGGCGGGGGCGCGTGGTACCTCGTAGGCACCACACCCGGGAGGCCGTCCATGACCAGGCGCTCCGCGCGCTCCGCCGCGCAGTCCGCACGCGGGTCCACCGGCCGGCCCGGGGAGGACGGGCGCGCCCGTATCCGTACGGCGGTGCGGCGGGCCCGCGCCAGGCCGTACGTCCCGTCCGTGGCGCGGGACCGGGACGCACCGCCGCACGTGTCGCCGATCCTGTGCACGGTCGCCGCGTACGCCTGGCGGCTCCTGGTGGTGGGAGCCGCCGGGTACGCCGTCTTCGCCGCACTGGGCCGGTTCCACGAGATCGCGATCGCCGTCTTCCTGGGTCTGGTCGTGGCCGCGATGCTCCGACCGGTGACGAACCTGCTGGCCCGGCTGGTCCCCCGTACGCTCGCCGTGGCCTGCGCCCTGATCGGCAGCATCCTCCTGGTCATGGGGGTACTGGCGCTCGTCGGCGAGGCGGTGGCCGGCGAATGGGACACGCTCGTCCAGGAGTTCAGGGACGGCCTCGACCGCATCCAGCTGTGGCTGGAGCGGCCGCCGCTGCGGCTGGACCCCCGGCTGCTCAGCGACGTGCAGGCCAAGATCGGGTCGTACCTGTCGAGCCACCGCGCGATGCTGCTCAGTACGGCCGTCAGCGGAGCCGGCCGGGCGGTGCAGGTCCTCACCGTCGCCGCCCTGGGCCTGTTCTGCGCCGCCTTCTTCACCCACTCCGGGGACCGGCAGTGGGGCTGGTTCTGCGCACAGCTGCCGCGCGGCGCACAGGAGCCCGTACGGGTCGCCGGGCGGGCGGCGTGGCGGACGTTCACCGGGTACACCCACGGCATCGTGCTGGTGGCCGCCACCAACGCCGTCCTGGTCGGGATCGCCCTCTTCGCCCTCGGCGTGCCGCTGGCCGTGCCGCTGGCGCTGCTGGAGTTCTTCGCCGCGTTCATCCCGCTCATCGGCTCTCCGGTCGCCCTGGGTGTGGCGGCCGTGGTCGCCCTCGCCACCAAGGGCCCCGTCGTCGCGGCCCTGGTGGTCGCGCTGATCGTGGTCATCGGACAGATCGAGGGCCATCTGCTGCATCCGTTCGTGATGAGCTGGGCAGTACGCCTGCACCCGGTGGTCGTGGCGCTGTCGGTGATCGCGGGGGCCGTCGCCGCAGGAGTGGTGGGCGCGGTGGTGGCGGTCCCGCTGGTGTCGGTCGTCTGGTCGGTCCGCCAGGCACTGCGCGGGGCGTTCGGCAAGGCGTGACGGCGCGGCGATGACCGGCGCCAACTTCGTTGGTCCATATATCAGTTGAAGGACCCTGCGGAGGGGTACGATCCGTGCCGTGGGGGGACATGTGACACATAGATGGGGCTTTGCCCTGCGTACCTGCGGCTGCGTACTGGCGGGCTTGTCCGTGCTCGCGGCCTGCTCCGACGGCGGAGAGGCGGAGGGCGGGCCGAGCCCGACCCAGGCCTCGCCCGCCACCCCGGCCTCCGGCTCCGGATCCGCCCGTCCGACCGCCTCGCCCAGTGCGGCCGGCGGCGCCACCACGTCGCTCGTGCCCGCGCTCGACGAGGCCAAGCTGCCGAAGAACGCCGCCGAGGCCCGCGCCTCGCTCGGCCGGATCATCGCCGACCAGGAGGTCTTCGGTCCCGATGTCACGCGCAGGGTCCCCTTCGAGAGCGACTCGCGCCGCTGGCCCGTGCTCGGCCAGGACTGCGCCTGGCAGACCTCCGGCCTGCCCGCGGACGTCCTCGCCACCAGCACCCGTCACTTCCAGATCGCGCCGAAGGACGGCCACGGCCGGCTGAAGCTCGACGTGACGGTGACCGTGCACCACAACCGCGAGGAGTCGGGCTGGGAGACCGCCCGCGCCATGGAAGAGGTCCTGCGCTGCCCCGACCAGCGGCTGCGCGCGAACGAAGAGGTCAAGGGCCTGTGGGGCGGCGCCCTCTTTCTGGGCGAGCAGGGGAACGGCTGGACCGAGGACTCGTTCAACGAGATGGGCAAGTACGTCGGTGAGGACGGCGGCGGGCCCTACCACTACATCTGGAACCAGGCGCAGTTCGGGCCGGTCACGGTGGCCGTCACCGGAAAGGGCGCGGCGGGCTTCACCAACGAGGCCATCAACTCGCTCGTCATCACGGGCACCAGCCGCATGATGCTGAACGCCAAGCAGGAGTTCGGAAAGGCTGCCGGCTGATGGATCCACTTCTCCCTTCGGACCCCTCGCGGATCGCCGGCTACCGCCTCCTCGGCAGGCTCGGGGCGGGCGGCATGGGCGTCGTCTACCTCGGGCGCACCGACGACGGTGAGCTCGCCGCGGTCAAGGTGATCCGCGCCGAGTACGCCGACGAGGCGGACTTCCGGGCGCGTTTTCGCCGCGAGGCCGACATCGCCGCCCGGGTGGACAGCCCCTGGGCCGTACGGGTCACCGGCGCCGACCCCGACGCCGCCGAACCGTGGCTGGCCAGCGCCTTCGTACCCGGACCCTCCCTCGCCGAGGCCGTCGCCGTCCACGGGCCGCTCCCGCTGCGGGCCGTACGCGTCCTCGGCAAGGCATTGGCCAAGGCTCTGCGGGTGATGCACGAGCAGGGTCTCGTGCACCGGGACGTGAAGCCCGGCAATGTCCTGCTGGGCATGGACCGACCCCGCCTCATCGACTTCGGGATCGCCCGGGGCGGCGATCACACGGCCCTGACCTCCACCGACGTCGTCGTCGGCACCCCCGGATTCCTCCCGCCCGAGCAGGCCGGCGGGCTCGGCGCCGAACCGGCCGGCGACGTCTTCTCGCTCGGCTGCCTGCTCGCGTACGCCGCCACCGGCCGGCTGCCCTTCGGTACCGGCGCCGTCGACGCCGTGCTCTACCGCACCGTCCACGACGAACCCGACCTCGGCCCCGAGGTCCTGGCCGATCCCGAGCTCACCGCGCTGCTGCGCACCTGCCTCGCCAAGGAGCCGGACGCCCGCCCCACCGCGCAGGAACTGGACAGAGCGCTGACCGAGGACACGCCGGACGCGGGCACGGCCTGGCTGCCCGACCCCGTCGTGGCCACCATCGCCGAGCGGGCCGCGGCCCTGCTGGCCCTGCCCGGCATCGACGAGACCGTCGCCGACCCCGCCGCCTCCCCCGCCGTCGGCAGCGGCGGGCAGGAGCCGTCCCGGCGCCGGTTCCTGGCCCTCGCCTCCGGTGGGGCCGTGCTCGCGACCGGCGGCGGCCTCGCGGCGTGGCTGGCGCTGCGCGACGACGGCAAGGGGAAGACCCCCGCCGGGGCGGCCCCGCGGAAGTGGGTGATCGGCGTACACGGCGACCTGTCCGGCCCGCGGAAGGCCGCCGGGCTGGCCCAGGAGCGCGGGGTTCGGCTGGCCGTCGAGGCCTTCAACTCCCGTAAGGACAAGCCGTTCACGCTCAGCGTGGTCACCGCCGACGACGGCGGGCAGGCCGACCGGTCCGCGGCTGCCGCCACCGAACTCATCGCCAACCGCGATGTGCTCGCCGTGATCGGGCCGACCGTCAACGCGTCCGTGATCCCCTGTCTCGAACTGTACGGAGAGGCCGCCGTCCCGCTGATCACCGTGTCGGCCCTGGCGACCACCTTCGCCACCACCGACCGGCGCAGCTTCTTCCAGAGCTGCCCCGTCTTCACGGCCCAGGTCGCCGCCGTCAACATGCAACTGGCCCGGAACCAGGGCGTGCGCCGCCTGGGCGTCCTGTGCGACCGCGACGGCGACACCGACACCTGGCAGGCGGTACTGCTCGCGGACCGCACGCTGAGCATCTTCGCGCCCGACGCCACCTCCTACGGGCGGGTCGTCCCGCGCGGCACCCGGGACCTCTCCCCCGTGGTCAACGACATGCTCGCCCACGGCATCGACGGCATGTTCTACGCCGGGACGCCGACCGGCGCGGCCAAGGTCGCCGGGGCGCTCGCCGCAGCCGGCTTCAAGGGCCCGCGGGCCGCCGACTACTCCACCGCCGGGGAGGAGTTCCTCACCGCGGCCGGTCCGGCCGCCGAGGGCTGGCAGTTCCTCACCCCGTACACCGGCCCGGAAGCCCCCGAGGTCGCGGACCTGGCGCGCGCACACCGGGCGGCGTACCGCACGGCCCCGGAGATCTGGACGGCCGAGGCCTACGACGCGACCGGCCTGGTCATCGACCGGCTGGCGACGGCCGCGCGCGGTGGCTCCCGGCCGGCCCGGGCCGACCTGCTGACCGCCCTCGCCAAGGGCACGTACCGCGGCCTGACGAGGGAGTACACCTTCGACGACATGCGGCAGGTCAAGGGCAACCTGTACTTCCTGCACCGGGTGGAGGGCGGCCGGATCAGCTACGCGGGCCCGATCGCCCAGCCGACGGCGGCGGGATAGCGGGCGCATGCGTCCCCTGACCCCCGCCGATCCGGCCGCGATCGGCGGAAACCGGCTGCTCGGGCGGCTGGGTTCGGGCGGCATGGGCACGGTGTACCTCGGCCGTTCCCCGGCGGGCACCCTGGTCGCGGTCAAGGTGATCCGCGCCGACCACGCGGCGGACCCCGCCTTCCGGGCGCGATTCCGCCGCGAGGCGGAGGCCGCCGGACGGCTGTCCGGCCGCTGGGTGGTCCCGGTGGTCGCCGCCGACCCGGAGGCGCACGAACCCTGGCTGGCCACCCCGTTCATCCCCGGGCCCTCACTGTCCGAGGCGGTGGAGGGGTACGGTCCGCTGCCCGCCCGTACGGTACGGGTGCTGGGCTCACGGCTCGCCGAGGCGCTGGCGCAGGTGCACGCCACCGGGCTGGTCCACCGCGACGTGAAGCCGGGCAACATCCTGCTGGCGCCCGACGGGCCCCGGCTGATCGACTTCGGCATCGCGCGGGCGGCCGGGGCGACCACGCTGACGGCCGTGGACGCGGTGGTCGGCACTCCGGGGTACCTGCCGCCCGAGCAGGCCCGGGCGGGCGGACCCCCGCCGGGCCCGGCGGGTGACGTCTTCTCCCTGGGCTGCGTGCTGGCGTACGCGGCGATCGGGCGCGGCCCCTTCGGCGGCGGCCACGCGGCCGGGGTGGTCTTCCGTACGGTGCACGACGAGCCGGAACTCGACGGCCTGGTACCGGAGTTGCTGGAGGTGGTCACCGCCTGCCTGGCGAAGGACCCGGATGCCCGCCCGACGCCGGACCAGTTGCGGGCCCTCCTCGGCGGCGAACCGTACGCGGTCGAGGCCCCGGACTGGCTGCCGCCCCCGCTGCCGCGCCTCATCGCCGAACGCTCCACCCGGGCACTGGAATTGCCCGCCCCCGAGCCCACCCGGCTCGACGCGCCCGCGCAGGTCGACAGCCGCTCCAGCCGATTCAGCCGCAGGAGGCTGCTCGCGGCGGGCGGAGCGCTGGTCGTGGGCGGCGGTCTGACGATCGCCTGGTTCGGCAGGCCGCCGTCCGGTGGCGGTGGTACCCCGCCGCCGGGCGGCAGCCTGCCCACCCTCACCCTTGCCCTCCAGGCCGATCTGACGGGGCCGGGCAAGACGGTCGGCCAGGCTCACGAGCGGGGCATGCGACTGGCCGTGGCCCGGCACAACGCCCGGACGGACTCCCCGTTCCGGCTGGCCCTGCGCGTCGCCGACGACGGCGGGACGGACCCGGCGCGCGCCACGCGGACGGCCAAGGAGCTGGCCTCCGACTCCTCGGTCGTCGCGCTCACCGGCCCGACCTGGGACGCGGCCTTCCCCGAGGTGGCCGCCGCCTGTCTCGCCGCGGACCTGACGATGCTGCTGACATCGGCGAGCGGCCCGAACACCGCGCAGACCCAGTGGCGGACCCTGTGCGCGACCTGCCCGGCCGGCGACAGGCTCGCGCTGCCGCCGCTCCACTATCTGTCGCGGGTCCGGCCCTCGCGCCGCACGGCCGTCGTGGAGGACACCGAAGCGGGTGAGCCCGCGTGGCAGCTCACCCGTGTCATACAGCAGACGCCCCCGGCCCAGGGCACGGTGAGCGTCCACCGGATCCCGGTGGGCGGTTCGGACTTCGCGGGCGCCGTGCGCGCCCTGATCGAGGCACGTGCCGAGTCCGTCGTCTTCGCCGGCACCTCACCGGAGCGCGCGGCCCGGTTGGCCCGCGCGCTGACCGATGCGGGGTTCCAGGGCCCGCGCCTCGCCGTCCAGTACGCGATGGAGCCCGCGTTCCTCGCCGCGGCCGGGGCGGCGGCCGAGGGCTGGCTGTTCGGCACCGTCTTCACGGATCCGCTGGCCCTGCCCGCCGCAGCCGAGTTCGTCGCCGCCCACCGCGCCGCGTACGGCGAACCGCCCGCCCGCTGGGCGACCGAGGCGTACGACACCGTCGGGCTGCTGGCAACGGCCTTGACCGGACTGGACGGGGAGGGCCGCGGCCGCGCGGGCCTGTCCCGTCGGATCTTCCGCACGACGCACCAGGGCCTGGCCAAGCCGCTGGCGTTCGACGTCGGCACGCACGTCCTGACCGGCGAACGCGGCGCGTACCTCTACCGCGTCGAATCCGGCGCGTTCCGGTTCCTGGGCCCCTATCCGGACGTGCTCTCCGCGACGTGAGCGCAAGGGCACCTCACCGATGGCTCCCCTGTTGCCATCGGTGAGGTTCCTGCTTCCGGGACCGTATGCGCAGCCCCGGCAAAAATCAACCTCGGTTGAGTGTGATGCAACGCTGGTTGATCGACTTCGATTCAGTCGCTACCGTCTCCCCCGAAACATCAAGATCACATAAGGTTGATGATCTTCATCCGTTCCCGGGCAGGGGACGGACACCCACCTCCACCACCCAAGGAAAACCATGGCAATCAGCCGTGCCCGCAAGGCACTGTTCACCGGTCTCATCGGGACCGCGACCGCGCTCACCGCGGTCACCACGCTCGGCGTCGCCTACGCCGGCCCGCAGACCGCCGGCACCGCCACCGCTGGCGAAATGCCCACCGCCATCGAGGACTTCGCCTACCCCGACGCCGCGAAGATCCAGGCCGAGCAGCAGATCATCCTCAAGCGCGGCGACGGCCACATCACCCTCACCACCTGCGAGGGCACCCCCGACATCACCGTCAAGTCCCGCACCGGCCAGAAGCTCTACTGCTTCGACGTCAACGCCCCCAAGGGCTACGTGACCCTGGAGCTCCCCGACGCCTTCGGCATCTGGACCGAAGCCTTCCCCGTCAAGGCCACCATCACCGCCGACGGCACCAACAAGACCGTCATCGACGCCCCCGCCAACGACTACAAGCCCTTCGGCGAAGCAGGCGACACCGGCGAGCGCTCCATCCTCCTCGAACTCCGCGTCGGCTGACCATCTGACTGAACCATCCGGTTGGCCACCTGGACGACCACCGGCTCCACGCCCTGCGCCCGAGCCCGCTCCACCTCGCTCCGCTCTCTGTCACAAGGAATCATCCATGTCTGCTCTGCGTCCGCACACCAAGCGGATGACCGGTCTGCTCGCCACCGCCACCGCGGTCACCACCGGCCTGATAGCCGCCGGCCCCGCCCAGGCCCTCGCGGGCCCCGAGGCCCCGGTCGGCCAGCACGCCTACACGGCGAAGCTGACCATCGGCGACGACGCGAACGGCCGCGGCTGCACCGCCGCGATCGTCGACCAGTGGTGGGTGGCCACCGCCGCCAGCTGCTTCGCGAGCATTCCGGGCGAGCAGGTCCCGGCCGGCCAGCCGGCACTGAAGACCACCGCCACGCTCAGCAACGGTCAGAGCAGCGCCATCGTGGAGCTCGTGCCGCGGGCCGACCGCGACCTGGTCCTGGCCCGCCTCGCCGCCCCGGCCACCGGCATCGCCCCCGTCAAGCGCGCGACCGCCGCGCCCGCCGCCGGAACCGACCTGACGGCGGCCGGGTTCGGGCGTACGAAGACCGAGTGGGTGCCGGGCAAGGCGCACACCGGCACGTTCACCACGAACACCACCGACGCCACCACCCTGACCATCACCGGCAAGGGCACCGACGTGCTCTGCAAGGGCGACACCGGCGGCCCGCTGCTGAACGCCGCCGGCGAACTCGTCGGCATCAACAGCCGCTCCTGGCAGGGCGGCTGCTACGGCGGCAACCCTGCCGAGACCCGTACCGGCGGCGTCTCCGTACGCACCGACGACCTCGGCGCCTGGATCGCCGCGACCGCCGACCCGCTGCTCATCCGCCCCGGCCAGACCATCGCCTCGGGCACCACCATCGTCGGGCAGCACCTGAAGCTGACCATGCAGGCCGACGGCAACATGGTGATCTACCACAAGAGTGGCGGCGACGGTAAGGGCGCGGCGCTCTGGTCGACCAACACCTACGGCAACCCGGGCGCGTACGCGATCATGCAGGAGGACGGCAACTTCGTCGTCTACAAGAAGGACGGCGGCGACGGCAAGGGCGGCTCGATCTGGTCGTCCAACACCTACGGCAACGGCACCGAGAACCGCGGCTCCTCCCTGCGCTTCCAGAACGACGGCAACCTCGTCGTCTACAAGAAGGACGGCGGCGAGGGCAAGGGCGGCGCCATCTGGTCGACGGGCACCTGGAACCGCCCCAACAAGATGACCGGCGGCTGGGTGTACGCGGCCCCGTTCTGGGTCGACGCCGGCAACAAGATCTTCATGGCCGACCGGGGCGGCCGCCTCATCATCTGGGACAAGAACCAGGCCAAGGAAGTCTGGACCTCCAACGTCTACGCCGGTGAGGGCGGCCACCTGGACATGCAGAACGACGGCAACTTCGTTCTGTACAAGAAGGACGGCGGCGACGGCAAGGGCGGCTCCGTCTGGTCCACCAGCACCTTCGGCAACCCCGGCGCCTATGCCCACTTCCAGAACGACGGCAACCTCGTCGTCTACAAGAAGGACGGCGGCGAAGGCAAGGGCGGCGCCATCTGGCACACCAACACCTGGCAGTGACCGCAGCCCGGTGAAGTCCTCGGCCCGTGCTGCGTCGAAGCAGCACGGGCCGTGGGCCTACGGCGCGTCGGCCGCGGCGAGCGGGCGCCGTTGGCCGGCGGAAGCGGGCGAAGCGGCCAGGACCCGGGCCATGCGGGTCATCAGGTCCCGGTCCTCGGCCTCGGCCGCACGCAGTTCGAGGGCGGCCCGGGAGCTGCGGGGCTCGGCCGCGGGTGACTTGCGTACGCGGTCGGCGGCCGCCACCGCGAACATGGCGGTGAGTCCGGTGGCGACAGCGTCCCGTTCGGACGCCCCCTGGGCCACGGCCTCGCGGTAGCCGACCTCGCGTACGTCGTCGTCGCAGTACGCGCGCAGTCGGAGCATGCCGTCACGGATGTTGGTCAGGCGGTACATCAGCAGTTGCTCGGGGCTGGAGTACCAGGGCGTGGTGAGGGACATCTGCTTGCCGGGGACCCCGCCGGGCGGGCCGACGAGAACGCTCAGGGGGCGCAGGGCCGCGAAGGTCCGCCAGGGCCGCCACACGCGCTCGACCAGCCAGGGTCCGAACACCGGCAGCAGGAAGCCGCACATGCACACTCCCGCGTTGAGGGAGATGAAGGACCCTGCCATCCTGTTGACCACGTCCCAGTCACGGCCGGCCCAACGGGCGCCGATGGCGGTGAGCTTGGCCACACCGAAGACGACGTTGACGAGGAACCCGACCACCAGGAAGACCAGTCCGATCTTCAGCGACCGGCCGACCGAGGACACGGTGGTCTCGCGGGTGTCCCTGCTGATGTCGAGCGCCCACCTCCAGCACACGACCGTGGTGGCGAAGGCGGCGACCGTGTGCGCGAGCAGGTAGAGGACGAGCATCTCGCCGATGAACGGGGTGGTGGCGTAGTAGGTGTCGAAGTCCGTGGGCCGCTCCACCGGTGCCTCACCCGCGATGAAACACCCGATGATGGCCACGATCACGAGGCCGTAGGCGAGGACCCAGTTGAGGACACGACGCCTGGTACGCGTCTCGACCCTGGAGTCCTCGCGCCAGTTCTCCACCAGCACCAGGCAGGCACAGGAGTAGGCGCACAGGATGCAGTACACCAGTGGCGCCGAGAAGTTGCTGATGCCGGTGAACCGGTTCACCACCGCGATCGTGGGCGGCGCGGAGAAGGCGAATGCGGCGCAGGCCAGGGCGAGCAGGGCGTTCACGGCCCGGACCATGGGGCTGCGCCAGCCCCTCACCAGTGCGGGCAGCTTCGCCAGCAGGACGACGCCCAGCGCGACCGCGGGCACGTAGAAGTTGACCCCTTCCCCCATGATCAGCCTTCCACGTTCTCGTCCACCGGATACGTCGTTCCATCGCACCGTCCCCCGACAGCGCGACAGTAACGATCTCATCAAGAGTTATCAAATACAGCAGCGGCTGCCGAAAGTAACGGGGCGACATGTATGAGAATCAACTACAGTTGACCCTTCCTCACTCGCGGTTGAATGATACGGACTGAGCGGCTACCGTCTCCTCCGGAAGATCGAGGCCACGGACCATTCGTACCGGCCTTCGCCCCGCGCATCACTCCCGATCCCGTCACCACGGGACCGGCCGCAGAGCTGCGCCCGCGGTGGGGGCACGTGGCCAAGGGCTGACCACTCCGAATCTGAATCAGAGGGCTGCGCGCCGCGCTCGGCCCTTCCTGCACCAGGGGGATAAACATGGCGATAACCCGTGCTCGCAAGGCACTGTTCACCGGTCTCATCGGCACCGCCACGGTGCTCACCGCGGTCACCACCCTCGGCGTCGCCTACGCCGGCCCGCAGACCGCCGGCACCGCCGCCGCCGGCGAAATGCCCACCGCCATCGAGGACTTCGCCTACCCCGACGCCGCGAAGATCCAGGCCGAGCAGCAGATCATCCTCAAGCGCGGCGACGGCCACATCACCCTCACCACCTGCGAGGGCACCCCCGACATCACCGTCAAGTCCCGCACCGGCCAGAAGCTCTACTGCTTCGACGTCAACGCGCCCAAGGGCTACGTGACCCTGGAGCTCCCCGACGCCTTCGGCATCTGGACCGAAGCCTTCCCCGTCAAGGCCACCATCACCGCCGACGGCACCAACAAGACCGTCATCGACGCCCCCGCCAACGACTACAAGCCCTTCGGCGAAGCAGGCGACACCGGCGAGCGCTCCATCCTCCTCGAACTCCGCGTCGGCTGACCACCGGACCCACGCAGCCCTCTCCGATCCGCGCGTGTCACCATGCGCTGAGTCACGTTCGTAAGGAAGATCCACATGTTCGCTCCCCGTTCGCACGCCCTGCGGATAACCGGCCTGCTCGTCGGCGCCACGACCGTCACGGCCGGCCTGTTCTCGGCCGGTGCCGCCCAGGCCGTCTCCGGTCCCGAGGCCGCCGCCGGTCAGCACACCTCCACCGTGAAGCTGACCCTCGGTGACGAGACCAACAGCCGCGGCTGCTCCGGCACCCTGATCGACTCGTACTGGCTCGCCACCGCCGCCTCGTGCTTCGCGGCCACCCCGGGCGAGCAGGTCGCGGCCGGCAAGCCGCTGCTGAAGACCATCGCCACGCTCACCGACGGCAAGGCCGTCGAGGTCACCGAGCTGGCCCCGCGCACCGACCGCGACCTGGTCCTGGCCCGCCTCGCCGCCCCGGCCACCGGCATCGCCGGTGTCAAGCGCGCGACCGCCGCGCCCGCCGCCGGAACCGACCTGACGGCGGCCGGGTTCGGCCGTACGAAGACCGAGTGGGTCCCCGGCAAGCTCCACACCGGCACGTTCACCACGAACACCACCGACGCCACCACCCTGACCATCACCGGCAAGGGCACCGACGTGCTCTGCAAGGGCGACACCGGCGGCCCGCTGCTGAACGCCGCCGGCGAGCTCGTCGGCATCAACAGCAAGTCCTGGCAGGGCGGCTGCCTCGCGACCGACGCGGCCGAGACCCGTACGGGCGCGGTCTCGGTGCGCACCGACGACCTCGGTGGCTGGATCGACCAGGTCCGTTCCGCGGTCGCCGGTTGGAAGGCCGAGACCGTCGTCCAGGCCGGCAGCACCCTCTACCAGGGCATCCGCATGACCGGCGGCGACTGGACCGGCTTCACCGACGTCCAGACCACGCAGGCCGGCAGCATCGGCGGCATCCGCACCGCGGCCGTGGCCGGCATGGGCAGCGACACCCACGTCGTGGCCCTTGCCACCGACGGCTCCCTGCGCCACACCGTCCGCAAGGCGGACGGCACCTGGAGCGCCTTCTTCGACATCGGCTCCGTGGCCAACTCCCTGGGCAGCCTCACGCAGGTCTCCGCCGTCTCCATCGGCAACGACCTGCACGTCGTCGCCGTCGCCGACGGCAAGGTCTTCCACACCATGCGCTACGCCAACGGCACGTGGGCCAAGTTCGGTGACCTCGCCCCCGTCGTCGGTCCGATCGGCACCGTGACCTCGGTCGCCACCGCCAGCGCCGGAGGCCAGCTCCAGGTCATCGCCGTCTCCGGCGGCAAGGCCTACCACACCATCCGCAACACCACCGGCAACTGGGCGAAGTGGGGCAACGTCACCGACGCCGCCGGCACGACCGGCCCGATCACCTCGGTGAGCATGGCCGGCACCGGCAACGACGCCCACATCGTCGTCGCCACCGACAACGGCGCCCGCCAGTACCACGCCATGCGCAAGGCCGACGGCAACTGGGAGCGCTTCGGCGACCTGAAGGACGTACTCGGCACCGTCACCGCCAAGTCCGTCGCCGCGGGCAGCGTCGACGGCGAGCTCCAGCTCGCGGTCACCACCGCCGACAACAAGGTCCTGCACACCATCCGCCACACCGACCGCACCTGGAACACCACCAGCACGGTCAACCTGCAGGGCACCAGCGGCACTCTGGGCGCCATCTCCCTCGCCGGCACCCTCTAGTCCCGCGCACTAGCTCCACTCCTGGCGCCGCGGGGCCGACTCGCAGCCATCCCTTCCCAAGGAAGATCCATGTCTCTCTCCCGTCCGCGCTCCGCGCGGAGGACCAGCCTCCTGGTCACTGCAACCGCGGTCACCGCAGGGCTGATCTCCGCCGGTCCCGCGCAGGCGGGTGTCGGCCCCGAGGCCCAGACCGGCCAGCACGCCTACACGGTGAAACTGGACATCGGTGACGAGGCCAACAGCCGTGCCTGCACCGGTGTCCTGGTCGACGCGCGCTGGGTGCTGACCGCCGCCTCCTGTCTCGCGGCGGCCGGTCAGCAGGTCCCGGCCGGCAAGCCCGCCCTGGCCACCACCGCCACGTTCGGCAACGGCCAGACCCGCGGCATCGTGGAGCTGGCGCCCCGTACCGACCGTGACCTGGTCCTGGCCCGCCTCGCCACCCCGGTCACCGGCATCGCCGCCGCCAGGCTCGCCGCCACCGCTCCGGCGGTCGGCAGCGACCTGACGGCCGCCGGCTTCGGGCGTACGAAGACCCAGTGGGTCCCCGGCAAGCTCCACACCGGCACCTTCACCACCAACACCACCGACGCCACCACCCTCGCCATCACCGGCAAGGGCACCGACGTCCTGTGCAAGGGCGACACCGGCGGCCCGCTCCTGAACGCCGCCGGCGAGCTCGTCGGCATCAACACCAGGTCCTGGCAGGGTGGTTGCCTCGGCACCGACCCGGCCGAGACCCGTACCGGCGCCGTCTCCGTACGGACCGACGGCCTCGGCGCCTGGATCACCACGGTCCTCTTCGCGGCCGCCGACGGCGCTCCGCAGTCGACCATCGCGGGCGACTACAACGGCGACGGCGTC
Organism: Streptomyces sp. NPDC037242; assembly: GCF_055604165.1. Classification (NCBI taxonomy): domain Bacteria; kingdom Bacillati; phylum Actinomycetota; class Actinomycetes; order Kitasatosporales; family Streptomycetaceae; genus Streptomyces; species Streptomyces sp. NPDC037242. Next base: position 116,467 of record NZ_JBVJUY010000006.1, on the reverse strand, counting down.
AGCGACCTGTTCACCGTCGTCAACGGCACCCTCAGCGTGCGGACCGGCGCCAAGCCCGGCCTGTTCTCCGAGGCGAGGGCGCTCACCGGCGGCTGGAAGTACACCGAGACCGTCGCGGCCGACTTCACGGGTGACGGCCTCGCCGACCTGATCGCGGCCAACAGCAGCGCAGAGCTGTTCCTCTGGGCCGGGAACAGCAACGGCGTCTACACCCCTGCCAAGAAGCTGAGCGACGGGTGGAAGTTCACGCAGACCGTCGCCGCCGACTTCACCGGCGACGGCAAGAGCGACCTCATCGCACGCGACGCCGCCGGAGACCTGTACCTCTGGGCCGGCGAGGGTACGGGCAGCTTCATCCGCCCGCGCAAGCTCACCGGCGGCTGGGACTTCACCCAGACCGTGGCGGGTGACTTCACCGGCGACGGCTTCGCCGACCTCGCCGCCCGCAACAGCGCCGGCCAGCTGAAGCTGTGGCGCGGGGGCAAGGACGCCGCGTTCGCGCTTCCCACGGCTCTGACCGGCGGCTGGGACTTCACCCAGACCGTCGCGGGTGACTTCACCGGCGACGGCAAGAGCGACCTCACCGCCCGCGACGGCTCCGGGCTCCTGCGGCTCTGGGCCGGCGACGGCAACGGCGTCTTCAACCGCCCCGTCACGCCCGGCAGCTAGTCACACACATTCTCGCGGACCACACCGCCGGACCCCGCAGTGCCCTTCGGCGCTGCGGGGTCCGGTCTGCAGTCCCGTCTCCATCCTGCTCCAGAAGGAAGTCCATGTCTGTTCTCCGTTCGCGCTCCGCGCGGATGTCCGGCCTGCTCGTGACCGCCACGGCGGTCGCCGGCGGCCTGATCTCGGCCGGCCCCGCCCAGGCCCTCAACGGCCCCGAGGCCCAGGCCGGCCAGTACGCGTACACCGCGAAGCTGAGCATCGGCGACGAGGCCACCAGCCGCGCCTGCACCGCGACGCTCGTCAACGCCCGCTGGGTGCTGACCGCCGCCGCCTGCCTGGCCGTCAAGCCCGGTGACGCGATCACGGCCGGACAGCCCGCGCTGGCGGCAACCGCGACCTTCGCCGGCGGCCAGACCCGCGAGATCGTCGAGGTCTCCGCGAGCGCCGCCGACCGCGACCTGGTCCTGGCCCGCCTGGCCACGCCCGTCACGGACATCGCCCCCGTCAAGCGCGCCGCCACCGCCCCCGCGGCCGGCACGGACCTGGCCTCGGCCGGGTTCGGGCGTACGAAGACCGAGTGGGTCCCCGGCAAGCTCCACACCGGCACCTTCACCACCAACACCACCGATGCCACGACCCTCGCCATCACCGGCAAGGGCACCGACGTCCTGTGCAAGGGCGACACCGGCGGCCCGCTCCTCAACGCCGCCGGCGAGCTCGTCGGCATCAACAGCCGCTCCTGGCAGGGCGGCTGCCTCGGCACCGACGCCGCCGAGACCCGCACCAGCGGCGTCGCCGCCCGCACCGACAACCTCGGCCAGTGGATCGACCAGACCACCGGCCCCCGCAACAGCTCGCAGGTCTCCGTGCTCGCCGGTGGCGGCGGCACCATGTGGTCGCAGTCCGGGGACCTCGGCTACGGCGAGTACGGCGCGGCCTGGGGCAAGGTCGACGGCCAGGACATCTCCCGCGTCACGAGCGCGCGTTCCGGCGAGTACCTGCGCGCGTACGGCATCGCCGGCGGCAAGGTATACGGCCGCGACCTCAACACCCGTACGAACCAGTGGACCAACTGGGGCGAGATCCCGGGCGGCGCGGCCGGCACCCGGGACATCACCGCCTCGATCGTCAACAACGTCGTCTACCTCCAGATCGCGGGCGCGGACGGGTCCCTGTACACCCAGGTCGGCGACTACAACGCGGGTCGCTGGAACAACACCTGGACCCAGGTTTCCGCCTCCGGCCTGACCAGCGTCACCAGCGTCGCCGCCGGCACGGGCGTACGCCTCTACGCCGTCGCCGACGGCCGCGTCTACGGCCGCGACCTCAACACCCAGAACGGCTCCTGGACCGGCTGGGGCGAGCTGCCCGGCGGCGCTGCGGGCGTCAAGGACATCGCGGCCAGCCTCGTCGGCAACAACGTCGAGCTCCAGATCATCGGCGCCGACGGCGCGGTCTGGATGCAGTACGGCAACTACGACACCGGCTACTGGAACCAGGCCTGGACCCGGGCGGGCGGCAGCAACCTCACCCGCCTGAGCAGCAGCCCCGTCGGCAAGAGCGTCAACGTCTACGCGGTCGGCGCGGGCGGCAGGATCCAGAACGCCACCCTCGAAAGCGGCCCCGGCACCTGGACGGCGTGGAAGGAACTCCCCGGCGGCCTCACCAACTCGGCCGACGTGAGCGCCACCGCCTTCGCGGCGCCCACCAAGGTCTCCCTCGCAGCGGGCAGCCAGGGCACCCTCTGGAGCCAGAACGGCGACCTCGCCACCGGTTCCTACGGCGCCCAGTGGGCCCAGGTCGGCGGCGTGGAGGTCACCCGTCTGACCAGCGTCACCGCCGAGAACCACGTCCGGTACTACGGCATCGCCGGCGGCAAGGTCTACGGCCGCGACCTCGACGTCCGCAACAACAGCTGGTCCAACTGGGGCGAGATCCCCGGCGGCGCCGCGGGCGCCCGCGACATCACCGCCGCGCTCGTCAACAACGTCGTCTACCTCCAGATCGCGGGCTCGGGCGGCTCGCTGCACACCCAGGTCGGCGACTACAACGCGGGCCGCTGGAACAACACCTGGGCCGACGTCTCCGCCTCCGGCCTGACCAGCATCACCAGCGTCGCCGCCGGCACGGGCGTACGCCTCTACGCCGTCGCCGACGGCCGCGTCTACGGCCGCGACCTCAACACCCAGAACGGCTCCTGGACCGGCTGGGGCGAGCTGCCCGGCGGCGCCTCCGGCGTCAAGGACATCTCCGCCAGCCTCGTCGGCAACAACGTCGAGCTCCAGATCGTCGGCGCGAACAGCGGCCTGTGGCTCCAGTACGGCAACTACGACAGCGGCTACTGGAACCAGGCCTGGACCGACGGCGGCGGCACCGGCCTCACCCGTGTGACCAGCACCGCGTCCGGCAAGAACGTCCACGTCTACACGGTCGGCGCGGGCGGCAAGGTCCAGGGCTCGATCCTGATGAGCGGCCCCGGCACGTGGACGGCGTGGAAGGAAGTTCCCGGCGGCCTCGCCGGAACGACCGACGTCACCGCCACCACCCGCAAGTAACGCCCGAGCAGCCCGCGCCGCCCGCACCAGGACGCACGCGTCCACGCGGGCGGGGCGGGTCTCGGCAGGTCGCCGTACTAGACGGTGCCCTCCCGCTCGACGGCCGCGGCAAGGGGGCACTCCAGCAGGTCCGACCGGTCGGGTGCGGTCGGCAGGGCCCGGGAGATCGCGACCAGGAGGCCGCGGTACTCCGACTCGGCGGCACGCAGGGCGACGGCGGCCAGGACGCTCTGCTCCTCATCGGCCGGCGAGTTGCGCGCGCGGTCGTGCGCTGCCGCCTTGAACATGGCGGCAAGCCCGATCGCCACGGCTTCGCGCTCCGTGCTGCCGCTCTCCTTGGCCCGGTGGTGGGCGAGAGCGCGCACCTCGTCCGTGCAGTAGGCGCACAGTTCCAGCATCCAGTCGTGGATGTTGGTCATCCGGTACACCAGGACCTGTTCGGGGCCGGAGTACCAGGGCGTGGTCAGGAGCATCGTGTTGCGGGAGGCGGTGTCCGCGTGCCGGACGAGCCGCCACAGCGGCCGCAGGGCGAGGATCAGGCGGAACGGCTGCCACACCCGCTCGATCAGCCTGGGGCCGAAGACCGGCACGAGGAACCCGAAGCCGATCATCATGCCGCTGACCGACATGAAGGGCGCCAGGCTGTCGTTGAGCACGTCCCAGTCCCGGCCGGCCCAGCGGGCGGCGATGGCGGTGAGCTTGAAGACTCCGAAGATGATGTTGGCCACGGAGGCGATGACGAGGACGAGCAGTCCGACGCGCAGCGAGCCGTCGACCGTGCTCTTCTGCCCGCGCCCCTTGTTCCGGCTGATGTCCAGGGTCCAGTTCCAGCACATCGCTGCCGTGGCAACGGCGGCCACGACGTAGGCGAGCAGATAGAGGACGAGCATCTCGCCGATGTAGGGGGTGGTCGCGTAATAGGTGTCGAAGTCCCGCGGCCGCTCGACCGGCGCCTCCCCCAGGAAGAACAGGACCACGATGGCCGCGATCACGAGGCAGCAGCCCAGGATCCAGCCGCGTACCCGCTGTTTGGTACGCAGATCCGCCCGCGAGTCCCCGCGCCAGTGCTCCGTGAGCACCAGGCAGGCGCAGGAGTACGCGGTCAGGATGCAGTGGACGAGGAGCGCCGAGAGGTTGCTGATTCCGGTGACCCGGTTGACCAGGGTCACCGTGGGCGGAGCGGACAGCACGAAGCCCGCGCACGGCAGGAAGATCACCAGGTTCACCGTGCGGACCATCGGGCTGCGCCACCCTCGCAGGAGGGCGGGCAGTTTCGCCGCCAGGGCCACGCCCAGCATGGCCGCGGGGATGTAGTAGTTGACGCCTGACTGCATGGTCAGCCTTCCAGGGAGGCCCAGATACGGCCGGCCACCCCGCCCTGGGGCGTACTGCTGTGGGTGCCTTCCAGGTAGGGCCGGAACTTCGCCGCCAGCAGGCGGCCGAACTTCTCGGCGCGCCGCTCCTCGTCGAGGGCGGCGTCCGTACGCGCTGCGGCGACGTACGCGACCGCGTCGCTGAGGCTCCACCGCGCACCGAGGGTGCGCGCCGCAGCGGTGGCCCCGGCTCCGACGCCGTGATGGCCGCAGCGTCCTTCCTTGCGGTGCCACAGCTCGTGCCCCAGGATCACGATCTGGTGCAGCGGCGAGGTGTTCACCTCCACCGCGATCAGGTCGTAGTCCCCCATGTCGAGCCAGAGTCCGCTGACCGTGTCGGTCGGGAAGGACTCCATCATCAGACGGACTTCGCGCCCGCTGCTCTCGGTCAGATAAGTGCATATCGCTTGGAACAGCTCTCGCGGGGCGTCCGGTATCGGACGCATCACCCCCGTGAACAGCTCGTCCCGATGCCGCTTCATTTCGCGGGAGATGCCCACCGCGTCCCACCCGTCTTTCCCACCGGACGCACCAGTTCCCCCTGGCGCATCGAGTTACTTGCTCACCCCACCGCGGGCCACGGGTCCCCCGAACCGTGGCCCCCTGTCATTGCGATGCCGCACTCCCGTCCGCGGCGGCCCGGGCCTCCCGCGCACGCTCCTCGCGCGACCGCCGGGCAACCGATTCGATCAAGGCGATGATGGGCTGCGCCGTGTCGGCGGGTACGTCGGCCAGGGCGCGGGCGGCGTAGCCGACGACTCCGAGCTCGGACTCCAGGTAGGCCGCCGGGTCGGTGTTCTTCAGGCGCTGGAGGTCTTGGTCCTGACGCTCCACGGTCCGTTCGAGCAGGTCCTTGTGGATCTGCTGCAGGACCCGGTCCAGGGCTTCGGCGGGCGGGGCCACCAGGAACTCGATCTTCTCGCCGAAGAAGCCCGCGATGCCGGCCGCGTGGTCGAGGTTCGGGGCCTTGCCCGTCTTGATCATCTTGTCGAGCCACTGTGCGCTCGTACCTGCGCCGCCCGCGATCTCCGCCAGCGAGTACACCCGGCGGCTGCCGTCCGGGGAGGAGCGCAGGCGTGTGGCGCGCAGGAAGAGGATCCGGTCGACCACCTGGCGGTGGCGCTCCTCCACCGGGTCGGACGCGACGGCACCGGCCGCGGCGGGCGGTACCCGCTCTCCGCGGAGCAGCGCCTCCACGTCCGCGGCGGGCAGACCCGACGCGAACGACAGCCCGCCCTCGCCCTCGACCCGCAGCACGTCCTCGCGTTTGAGTCCTGCACGCTCGAGGAGCGGGACGATGCGGTTCACGGTCTCGGTGGGGTCCGCGAAGGGCTTCTCACTCACGCATACTCCCGCTGGACTCTGGCTGTTACGAACGCTGCTGCGCTCGCGACAGTAACCACTCCGTCAAGGGGAAGCAACCAAGGATTGGGTCCCGTCAGCCCGGGTTGAAGCGGGCCGGGGGCCGGGGGCCGGAAGTATGACCGAATGGTCACAGGATGCGATACGCGGAACGGTGCTGGTGGCGGCCGCATCTACCGGGTCGGCGGGCCGCGCTTCGGCGCACGCGCCGGACGGAATCGGCTAGAACCGGCGCACGGCCGCCGGGTGTGAACAGCAAGGCGGCGCAGGGATGAATGCGGTATCGGTGACGGGCGGCCCCTCCGAAAACGGAAAGCCGGTGACCTCGTCCGAGCCCGGGGCCTCGGCCGGGGCCGGGGTCGGGACGCGAGCCTCGGCCGAGGCCGGGGCCCCAGTCGGGGCAGCGGCCGGAGCCTCAGCGGAGCCCGGGACGCAGGCCTCAGCCGAGGCTGGGGCGCAGGCCTCAAGCGAGGCCGGAGCAGAGGCCGGAGCGGAGGTCGGGACGAGGGCCTCCGTCGGGGCGGCGGCCGAAATCGCGTCCAGGACAGCGGCCGAGATAGGGGTCGGGCCCGCGGTCCAGGGCGCAGCCGAGCCCGAGGCCGAGCATGTCGAGGCTCCCCGGTCGGATGCCGGGGCCACCCTCGCGGCCGGTGCCGGTGCCAGCCCCGAGGCCAGTGCCAGCCCTGATGCCATTGCCGGGGCACAGCCCGGCACCTGGGCACGTCCCGGGGCCGGTGCCGGTCCCGAGGCCGGGACTGGACCCGAGGCCAAGGCCGGTACCGAAGCCGGTGGCAGTGCCAGGCCCGAGGCCATAACCGGGGCGGCGGCCCGCATCGCGGCCGGTGCCGAGTCCGAAGCAGGGACCGGCACCAGCAGCGCGGCCGGAGCCCGTCCCGAGGCCAAGGCCTTGGCTGAGGGCGTGGCGGGACTCGGTGCCGGGCCGGGGGTCGGAGCCGGGACACGTCCCGGGACCGGAGCCGCCGCCGGTGCCCGGGCTGACGACGTAGCGGGACTCGGTACGGGGACCGAGGTCGAGGCCTGGGCACGTCCCGGGGGCACGCCTGAGGCCGGAGCCGGGGTCGGAGCCGGTGCCGGGGCCGGGTACGCGGCCGGAGCTGGGGGCAGTGCCGGGGCCGGGGCCCCGGTCGGTGCCGAGTCCGAGGCAGGGCCCCGTGGGGGCCGGGGGACGGAGGGGGATGCTGAGCGGACGAGCCAGTTCGTGGCGTTGAAGCCGCTCGACGTCCCCACGCGCCCCGCGCGGCCGGTGTACGAGGCGGCACCCGCACCCGCCCGGCCCGTGCACGAGACGGCACCCGCACCCGCCCGGCCTGCGCACGAGACGGCACCCGCACCCGCCCGGCCTGCGCACGAGACGGCACCCGCACCCGCCCGGCCTGCGCACGAGACGGCACCCGCACCCGCCCGGCCG
>NZ_JBVJUY010000006.1:102121-108982 GCF_055604165.1 Streptomyces sp. NPDC037242 | reverse complement strand
CCGGTGTACGAGGCGGCGGCCGCGCCCGTGCCGGCGCGGTCTGCGGTCGGGGAGGCGCCGCTTGGGTTGTTGGCCGAGCTCACCAATACCGCTCCCCCGCCGGAGACCCCGCGGCGGACCGTGACGCGCCGCGTCAAGGTGTGGACGCCGATCCTGGTGCTCCTCGCCGGCGCCGTCACCGGCGCCCAGTTGCTGCGGCCCCTGCCCGCGCCCGCGATCGTGGCCGCCGAGACCGTGCACACCCTCGACGGGTCCCTCTCGCTGCCGTGGCCCGCCAAGGGCCAGGGCGCCGTCCGCATACCCGGCTCCGGCGACATCGGCACGTTCGGCGAGCAGAAGCCCGTGCCGACGGCCAGCGTGGCCAAGGTGATGACGGCGTACGTGCTCCTCAAGGACCACCCGCTGGGCAAGACCGAGGCGGGCCCGCAGATCGCGATCGACGCCAAGGCCGTGGCCGACGGAACCTCCGAGAACGAGTCCCGGGTGGAGGGGCTGGTCGAGGGGACGAAGTACAGCCAGCAGGACCTGCTCAAGATGATGATGATCCCCTCGGGCAACAACGTCGCCCGGCTGCTGGCCCGGTGGGACTCCGGCACCGACTCCGAGGCCGCCTTCATCGCGAAGATGAACGCCGCGGCCGCGGAACTGGGCATGAAGGACACCACCTACACCGACCCCAGCGGTCTGGACGCGGGCACGGTCAGCACCGCGGTGGACCAGCTGAAGCTCGCCGAGGCCGTCATGAAGTTCGACGCGTTCCGCGCGGTCGTCGCGATGCAGAGCGCCACCGTCCCCGGCCTGCCGCAGCAGCTCGTCAACAACAACACCCTGCTCTCGGCGCCCGGCCTGAGCGTCATGGGCATCAAGACCGGTTCGAGCACGCCCGCCGGCGGAGCCCTGATGTGGGCCTCGTACAAGAGCGTCGGCGACGACACCCCGCTGATCCTCGGCACCCTCATGGAACAGCGCGCCGACGGCGCGGACCCCAACGCGGTGCGCAGCCTCGCCCTCGTGCTGGCGAACAGCAAGAAGGTCATCGAGTCGGTCCGCCAGGCGCTCACCTCGGCGCCCGTCATCCGCAAGGGGCAGGTCGTCGGGTACGTGGACGACAAGCTCGGCGGCCGCGCCCCGCTGGTGGCGGTCAAGGACCTGAACGTGGCCGGCGTACCGGGCCAGCAGCTGCGGATCTCGCTCCGGAGCGGCGCCGCGGCGTTGCCGCACTCCGCGAAGTCCGGCGCCGAGGTCGGCGTACTGACGGTCGGCGAGGGGGACGGGGCGAAGAGCGTGCCGGTGGCGGTGCGTGACGGCCTGTCCGAGCCGTCGTTCGGCACCCGCCTCACCCGGCTCGGCTGAAGCGACGGCCTACGCGAGGGCCCCGCGGCCCCCCTCAGCCCATGACGCGCGGCAGGCGCAGGCTGAGGAGGGTCGTCAGGGCGACCAGGCCCAGTTGGACCAGCAGGGTCACGGCGACGGCGTCCCGCATGCCCATCGACGGGACCAGCGCGAGGAAGAGGCTGCCCAGGGTCGCGACGCCCACGGCGAGCGCCGACTGCTGGGTGGTGCTCATGACCCCGCTGCCCACCCCGGCCCGGTCGGCCGGTACGTCCGAGAGCATCAGCCGTAGCAGCACCGGCAGTTGGAGGCCCTGGCCGAGACCGGCGACGGCGACTCCGGGGGCGAGCGCGGCGAGTCCGAGATCCGGCCAGCCCAGCAGGACGGCGAGCAGGATCAGCGCCACGCCCACGCCCTGGAGCACGCCGCCCGCGGTGATGACCCGGCTGCCGAACCGGCCGACCAGACGCGGGCCGGCGAGCGCGGCCGCGAAGAAGGCGACGGCCATCGGCGCCATGGCGAGCCCGGCCGCCACCGGCCCCATGCTCAGCCCCTGTTGCAGGGCCACCGCGATCACGAACATGAACCCGCTGAAGCCGATCGAGAACGGTACGACCATCACCAGTCCGCGCCGCAGCGACCGCAGGCGCAGCAGGCTCGGCGGCACCAGCGGGCTACGTCCGAGGCGGTCGGCGCGGTGCTCGGCGAAGCAGAAGGCCGCGGCGGCGAACGGGAAGACGCCGAGGGACACCCACGTCCACAGCGGCCAGCCGGTCACCCGGCCCTCGGTCAGCGGCAGCAGCAGGGATACGAGCGCCAGCGCGAGCAGCAGCGTCCCCGGTACGTCGACCGAGGCGGGGCGCTCCGAGCGGGTCTCGGGGACGGCACGGGCGGCGAGCACCAGCCCGAGGAGCACCACCGGGACGTTCACGAGGAACACCGCGCGCCAGCCGGAGCCGGCCACATCGGCGGCGACCAGGAAGCCGCCGAGGATCTGCCCGAGGACCATGGCCAGCCCGGCGGTCGCTCCGTAGAGGCTCATCGCCCGCGCCCGGCGGGCGCCCCGGGTGGTGGCCTGGATGGTGGCGAGCACCTGAGGCAGCATCAGCGCGGCGGCGGCTCCTTGGGCCACCCGCGCGCCGACCAGCGTCCAGGCGCCGGGGGCCAGTCCGCAGGCGAGCGAGGTCAGGCCGAAGGCGGCCATGCCGATCAGGAAGAGCCGGCGCCGTCCGGCCATGTCGCCGAGTCGGCCGCCGAGCACCAGGAGGACGGCGTACGCGACTCCGTAGCCGGTGACGACCAGCTCCAGTACGGCCGGTCCTGCGGCGAGGTCGCTGTCGATGGCGGGCAGCGCGACGTTTACGATGAAGAAGTCGATCAGCGGAAGGGCGCCGCCCAGGAGCACGGTGAACAGCCCGAGCGGACGCAGTTCCGCTCCGCGGCGGATGACGGGGACCGGGCCGGGGCCTGTGGCGGCGGGTGTGGACGGACGGGGCGTACCGGTGGTTGTTTGGCTCACGGTGAAGACGATCCCCGCGGCCTCAGCCTGGTACCAGAGTCTCTTCATCCTGGTACAAGCAGTACCTGGCATCCGGCTGAGCGGTGCGGCAGGCTGCTCCCATGACCACCGTTGCCCCGCAGAGCGATGTACGTCGGCACGAGCTGGCGGAGTTCCTGCGCAGCCGCCGTGAGCGGATCGCTCCCGAGCAGGTCGGGCTCGTACGGGGGCGCCGTCGGCGGACGCCCGGGCTGCGCCGCGAGGAGGTCGCGCAGCTCTCGGCTGTCGGCGTCACCTGGTACACCTGGCTGGAGCAGGCCCGGGAGATCCAGGTGTCCCCGCAGGTGCTGGACGCCTTGGCGCGGGCCCTGATGCTGGACGTCAGCGAGCGTACGCACCTGTTCTCACTGGCCGGCGCCGTGGACCCGGCCCCGCACACGCCGTGCGCGACCGTGACGCCGGCCCTGCGGGCGCTGCTCGACCAGTTGGACCCGATTCCGGCCAGCATCCAGAACAGCCGGTACGACATCCTCGCGTACAACTCGACGTTCGGGCGGCTGCTGTGCGATCTGGAGGAGGTACGGCCCGAGGACCGCAACTGCATGTGGCTGGCCTTCACCCATGCGGACTGGCGGGCGGCCGTGGTCGACATGGCGGAGGTGAACCGGGTGATGGCCGCCAAGTTCCGGGCCTCGATGGCCGAGCACCTGTCCGAGCCGGCCTGGAAGACGCTGCTGGCGCGGCTGGAAGCGGCGTCGGCGGAGTTCCGTGAGGCGTGGGCGCGGCACGAGGTCGTGGGGCCGGGCGCGAAGGTGAAGTACATCCGCAACGCCCATGTGGGCCTGCTGCACCTGGAGCACACCAACCTGTGGCTCGGACCGGCGGCCGGCCCCCGGGTGATGGCGTACGTGCCGCTGGACGAGGAGACGCGCGAGCGACTGGAGCGGCTGCGGGACCTGTCGCGCGCCGGGGTCTGACGGCCCGGCAGGGCCGCAGAGCCACAGTCCCGTCCGGTCTGCCCTGAACTCGACTTGACCGCGTTCCGCCGGGCCGAAAGCGCCCCGACGGGTCCCGGGTGCGGGTGACGATGGCGGCTGCGGTGTACTTCCGCACTCCCCGACACGACAGGAGCGCGCCCGTGGCCAGCCCCAACGATCCCGTCGCCCCCACCGGTCCCGTCGACCCCTTCCGCCCCTCCCCGCTGCACGACCTGATGTTCGGCCACATCCACTCCGCCGCCCTGCGGGCCGTGGTCGTCCACGGGGTCGCCGACCACCTCGCCGACGGGCCCCGTACGGCCGAGGACCTCGCCTCCCGTACCGGCACCGACGCCATCGCCCTGCGGCGCGTCCTGCGGCTGCTGGCGAGCCGGAGCCTCTTCTCCGAGGACGAGAGGGGTGCCTTCCGGCTGGAGGAGGACGGGCAGCCGCTGCGGACCGACGTGCCGGGATCGCAGCACGCCGGCGTGGTGATGATCACCGATCCGATGTTCGCGCGGTCCGCTCCCAGGCTCCAGGACACCCTGCACACCGGGCAGCCGTCCTTCGACCTCGTCTACGGCATGCCGTTCTTCGAGCACCTGCTCAAGACCCCCGAGGACCGGGCCACCTTCGACGCCGGCATGGCGGCCTTCTCCGGCGCGGAGGACGAACTGGTCGCGCAGGGCTACGAGTTCCCGGAGGACGCCCGGGTGATCGACGTGGGCGGAGGCCGCGGCGGCCTGCTGGGCGCCGTACTGAACCGGCAGCCGTCCCTGTCCGGCGTGCTCTTCGACCAGTCGGCGACCGTGGCCGAGCACCTGCTGGACCGGCCCGGGCTCGCCGGGCGGTGGCGCACCGAGAGCGGCGACTTCTTCACCGCCGTACCGTCCGGCGGTGACTTCTACGTCCTCAAGCACATCCTGCACGACTGGAACGACGAGGACTGCCTGCGCATCCTCGGCTCGATCCGCCGCGCGGCGGAGCCCGGCGCCCGGCTGCTCGTCGTCGACTCCGTCCTGCCCGGGAACAGTGCGCCGCATCCCGCGCTGGAACTCGACATCGTCATGCTGATGGCCCTCAGGGGCCGCGAGCGCACCGCCGCCGAGTTCGAGTCGCTGCTGGACCGGGCGGGCTTCCGGCTCCAGCGCATCCTGCCGACTCCGGCCCTGCCCTCGATCGTCGAGGCCGTCGCGGTGTCACCCTGACTCCGCCCCGGCCTGCTCCACCCGGCTGCTGGTCCGCCACAGGCCGCATTCGAGCCAAATCGGCTCGGTGCGCCCGCGGCCGGTCACATCGCTCGCCCGCGCACCGTCATGGCACTGGCAACAACCTGAGCATTCTGAAAGGAAGCCGGCCATGGAAACACGTTCCACCACCGTCGAGGAGACCCTGCGCTCGCGCATCTCCAACCCTGTTGACCTCGTCCCGGAGATCGAGGATGTGGCTGGGCTGCTGTACAAGGCGACCGCCAACCGCTCGGTGCCCCGGACCACGATCGGCCTGGTCCACCTCAGGGCCGGTCAGCTCGTCGGGAACACCTACTTGACCGTCATGCACTCGGACCTCCTGCGCAAGGGCGGGGAGACCGAGGAGCGGCTCGCCGCGGTGGCGTCGTGGCAGGACGCGCCGTACTTCACCGAGGCCGAGCGTGCCGCGCTGGCGTTGGTGGAAGCCGTGCTCCTGCCGTCCACCGGCGCCGAGAGGGTCTCGGACGAGCTGTACGCCAGGGTGTCCGAGCACTACGACGCCAAGGCGCTCATCACGCTGACGATCGCGATCGGGCAGGTCAACTTCTTCATACCGCTCGCCGTCATCGGCAAGCCGCTCCCCGGCAAGTCGCCGGTCGAGCAGTGGACGTAACAACGGCGGGATAGCGGGAGGGGGCGGGGCGCTGCGCGCAGCGCCCCGCCCTTGCGCTATCCGACGAACTCCTCGTCCCCGTAGCGGACTTCGGCCTCGCTCCAGTCGACTCCGAGCGACTCGGTGAACTTCCGGGCGAGCGGCAGGTCGGCGAGCGGGGCGATGAGGATCAGCCGCCCGTCCACGGTGACGGAGCCGCCGCCGAGCCGGTCGCGGACCTCGGGGTCGGCGAGCAGCGCGTCGTGCAGACGGGTCGAGCTGACGTCGTCGGCCCGGATCTCGACCGCATCGGTCTCGGGCGAAGTGCGCGGCAGGCAGCGGAAGGTGAGCACCGACTCCTGCTTGTACTCCTTGCGGATGACGTCGGCGATGTGGTGCAGACCGGCGGGGCCGACCCGGTTGACGTCGAACTCGCGTGAACGCTCGTAGGTGGCCTGCTTCAGGTCTCCGGACCAGAACACCCCGTCCAGCAGGGTCGAGGCGCCGGGCTTCGCTCCGTGCGTGCGGATGATGCCGCGTACGTCCCGGTCGAAGCGGGTCAGGCGGGTCTTCAGCCGCGGGTCGGCCGGGTCGGTGATGGTCGCGGTGTTGTTGGTGGCGAAGATCTCCGCCGTCGGGCAGCCCCGGGCGGGCGACGAGGGGCTCGCCTGGGCGGTTCCCGTCCCCGCGGCTCCCAGCGTCAGGACTCCGACCGCGACCAGGACGCGTAACTGCCTCATGCCTCAACTCCTCACGGGTGGACTCACGATGCCGCGCGTAGCACAGGCGCGGGCCGCGGCCATCGCATCCTAGGGCGGCGGCCCGGCCGGCAGGTGCCGTCGTCCCCCGGATGGCGGATATCGGACGGCGTCCGGCGCGACCGCCCTCATGGCCGGGATCCACGCCTTGCCCGGGGTGTCCGACGCCGGGGAGCCTGCGAAGGAGACACGGACGACATCCGGTACGGGGGGAATCGTGGAGTCATCAGCGACGAACGCACCGTTCACGAGCAGGCGCGAACTGCTCCGGTGGGGCTGTGGGGCGGGCCTCGCGGCGGTGGGACTGGGCGGTCTCGGGGGCGGCGGGGGGGAGGGGGGGGGGGGGGGGGGGGGGGGGGGGGGGGGGGGGGAGGGGGGTGGTGGGGGGGGGGGGGGGGGGGGGGCGGCCGCGTGCAGAACGGTAAGAAAGGGATGTACGAGGCGGTGGTGGCGA
>NZ_JBVJUY010000006.1:0-102111 GCF_055604165.1 Streptomyces sp. NPDC037242 | reverse complement strand
CCTCAAAAAAAGGCCCCACCCTCTCTCGGGGTGCTGTGGGCCCCGCCCGGGGGGGGGGGGGGGGGTGCTCCCCCCCCCCCCCCCCCCCCCCCCCCCCCGCGGCCGGTGCGGTGATCGGCGACGGCAGGACGTTCATGGCGTGGCGGGGTGTCACAGGGGACCAGCGGGTCTTCTGGAGCGAGTTGCGAGGCGGGACCTGGACCGGGCAGCAGCCCGTCCCCGACGCCTACGGCAGCAGCGGGGTCGCCCTGGCGGGCCCGTCCAACGGCCCGCTGCACATGGCGTGGAAGGGCGTGGAGGGCGACCAGCGGATCTGGTGGAACCGGTACGACGGCTCCGCGTGGTCCGGTGGGCAGCCCGTGCCCGGCGCGGGCAGCAGCGTGGGCCCGGCGCTGGCCCCGTACTCCGGGGTCTTCATGGCGTGGAAGGGCGTGGAGGGCGACCAGCGGATCTGGTGGAACCGGTACGTGTACGGGCAGTGGACGCCGCCCCAGCAAGTCCCCGGGGCCCTCACGAGTTTCGCGCCCGCACTGGCCGTCAACCACATCGGGACCTACGGCGAACCCGTCATGGCGTGGAAGGGCGCCGACGGGGACCAGCGGATCTGGTGGAGCACCTATCAGGGCGGCGATTCCGGCCAGAACACCTGGACGGGACCGCGGCCCGTCGACGGGGCCGCCACCAGCGCCGGTGTCGCGCTGGCCGGACCGCCCGGGGGCGGGCTGTTCATGGCGTGGAAGGGCGTACAGGGCGACCAGCGGATCTGGTGGAGCCGGCTCTACCCGGGCGGTGGGGCCTGGACCGCGCCCCAGCCGGTCGCGGGGGCGAGCAGCGGCGTCGGGCCGGCCCTCGCCTTCTACGGCGGGTTCGTCCAGATGACGTGGAAGGGGGTCGACGGCGACGAGCGCATCTGGTGGAGCCGGATCTACCCGAACAGCGGGGGGTGGAGCGCGCCGCAGCTGGTCGGCGGTGCGATGACGGCCTTCCGTCCGGCGCTGGGCACCATCGGCAACTGAGTTCCCAATATGGGGACCACTCCCCGCTTCTGCTACTGTCGGCAGCCTAAGCGGGGAGTGGTCCCCGTTTCCATGCGAGGAGGAACCCCCATGAGCGCCGCGACACTTGGGGAGATGGCACCCGCGGGCACCGACATCGCCGTCGACCCGTACCCGGTCTACGCGGCCCTGCGGGACAAGGGCCCCGTGCACCGCGTCCTCGTCCCCGAATCCGGCGAGACCTGGCTCGTCCTCGGCCGGGACGAGGTCCGAACCGCGCTCACCGACCCCAGGCTGCGCAACGACATCCGCCACTCCTCCTCCTGGCAGGACGACGGCGGCCACGCCATCGGGCTCAACATGCTCCAGACCGACGGGGCCCAGCACGCCCGGCTGCGCACCCTGGTCGCCCGCGAGTTCACCGCGGGCCGCGTCCAGGCCCTGCGGCCCCGTGTCCAGCAGATCGCCGACGCCCTGCTCGACGGTCTGCTCGACGCCCTCCCCCAGGACGGCGCCGTCGACCTCGTCGCCGAGTACGCGCTGCCCCTGCCGCTGACGGTCATCTGCGAGCTGCTCGGCGTACCGGCCGGGGACCAACGGGACTTCCGCACGTGGTCGAACGAGATCGTGGCACCTTCGTCGCCCGCGGCGGCCGGCGCCGCCGTAGCCGAGATGACCGGCTACTTCGCCGCACTGATCCGGCGCAAGGGCGGCGCTCCCGCCGGCGGCCCGGGCGCGGATCCGGCAGCGGATCCGGGCGCCGACCTGATGGGTGCGCTCGTCGCGGCATCCGCGCGGGAGGGCGGGCTGTCCCCCGAGGAACTGCTCGGCATGGCCTTCCTCCTACTCGTCGCCGGCCACGAGACCACCGTGAACCTGATCTCCGGCGGTGTACTGAACCTGCTGCGCCACCCGGACCAGCTCGCCGCCCTGCGCGCCGACACGGGCCTGCTCGACGGCGCCGTCGAGGAGATGCTGCGCTACGAAGGGCCCGTCGCCGCCGCCGCGTTCCGCTTCGCCGCCGAGCCGGTGGAGATCGGCGGCACCCTCATACCCGCCGGTGACAGCGTGATGCTCTCGCTGGCCGCGGCCTCCCGCGACCCCCGGCATTTCCCCGACCCGGACCGCTTCGACATCCGCCGGGCGCCCCGGGGGCACCTGGCCTTCGGCCACGGGGTCCATCACTGCCTGGGCGCCCCGCTCGCCCGCGTCGAAGGCTCGATCGCGCTCGCGACCCTGCTGCGACGCCTGCCCGGCCTCGCCCTGGACGCCGCTCCCGAATCCCTGACCTGGCGGTCCGGCACCATGCTCCGGGGCCTGACGGAACTGCCGGTGCGCTGGACCCCGTAGTCGGCCGATGGTAGGTGTATCCGCCACTGAGCCTTCGTTTTGGCGCGGAACCAGCGGCTTGCGCGGCCCTGCCGACGGCAGACTGGGCAGATCAGCGACCCCGACCACGAGGATGGCCCGTGCCCGTACCGATCATCATCGACTGCGACCCGGGGCACGACGACGCCCTCGCGATCATGCTGGCGGCAGCCGACCCCGCGATCGACCTGCTCGCCATCACCACCGTCGCCGGCAACCAGACCCTGGAGAAGACCACGCTCAACGCCCGCCGCGTGTGCACGGTGGCGGGGATCACCGGCGTACCCATCGCGGCCGGCTGCGACCGGCCGCTGCTCCAGCCGCTGGCCGTCGCGGACGACGTGCACGGCGAATCCGGACTGGACGGACCGGAGTTCCCCGAGCCCACGGTCGAGGTGGTGCCCGAGCACGCGGTGGAGCTGATCCACCGGATCCTCATGGAACACCCGGAGCCGGTCACATTGGTACCGACGGCCCCGCTGACCAACATCGCCCTGCTGCTGACCCGCTATCCCGACAGTGCGGCCCGCATCCGCGAGATCGTACTGATGGGCGGCTCCACCGACCGGGGAAACCGCACCCCGGCAGCCGAGTTCAACATCCACGGGGACCCGGAAGCCGCCGACATCGTCTTCCGCAGCGGGGTGCCCGTGACCATGTGCGGGCTCAACGTCACCCATCAGGCCCTGGCCACACCGCAGGTACTGGCCCGCTTCGAAGGACTCGGCACCGAGCTCGGGCACATCTGCGCGGAGCTGCTGTCCTACTTCGCCTCCACCTACAACCGCCTGTGGGGCATGCCGCACCCGCCGCTGCACGACCCCGTCGCGGTGGCCCGGGTCATCGACGCGGCGATCGTGGGCTGCGTCGACGCGAACGTCACGGTGGAACTGCACGGCCAGTACACCCGGGGGGCCACCGTGGTGGACCTCCACCAGTACCTCGACCGCCCCGTGAACGCGCAGGTCGCGGTGACCCTCGACACCGAACGCTTCTGGGACCGCATGGTCGGCGCCGTCGCGGCCCTCGGCGCCCGGCGCACCCCGTAGGCCCCGCCGGGTCAGCCCGCGATCGGGTACAGCATCCCGCGCCGGCCCGCCGGCGAGGCCAGCCACTCCAGCTTCTCGGCCGTGTCGGTGCCCGGCAGCGGGGTCTGGAGCACGATCGACAGGTCGGGGCGGGCCGGGACCCGCAGCGTGGTCGACTCCACGTGCATCGCGCCGACGACGGGGTGTTCCATGTGCTTCTGGAGCTGGCCGCCCGGCCGGACGTCCCGCCGCTCCCACAGGGTGACGAACTCCGGGCTGAGTTCGCGCGCCTCCTCCAGGACCGCCTGGAACCCCTCGTCCTCGGGGTGTTCGGCACAGGCCGCCCGGAACTGGGCCACGACCTCGCAGGCGATCTCCTCCCAATGCGTGGAGCGGGCCCGGTAGATGGGGTCGGTGAAGAAGGCGATCAGGCAGTTCTGCACGATCTCCGGGCGCATCCCGAACACCAGCGCGGCCGCGTCGTTGTACATCACGGTGTTCCAGTACGCGTCCATGATGTGCGCGGGGAACGGCATCCAGGCGTCGATCAGCCGCTTCAGGCCGTGGCACATGTCCCGGTCGCCCGGAGCGACTTCGAGCGCCGGTGGATTGAGCCCCGACAGGACGTACAGGTGCCGGCGCTCGGCGCTGCTCAGCTTCAGCACCCGGCTCACCGCGTCCAGCACCTGCGCGGACACCGTGATGTCGCGGCCCTGCTCCAGCCACTGGTACCAGGAGACCCCGACCCCGGCCAGAACGGCGACCTCCTCGCGGCGCAGGCCCGGAGTGCGGCGGCGGGCCCCGCCGTCCGGCAGCCCCGCCTCGGCCGGGCTGACCCTGGCGCGCCGGCTCATCAGGAACTCGCGCAGTTCCGCCCTGCGGTACTTGTCGATCGGTGTCGCCACGAACTCCCCCTGTCGGCTGCCTGGTGGTGCCAGCAACAGGATAAGTTCCCACTCTTCACGGACATTCCCGCTCCGTGAGGGTAGTGCTCATGGCGATCGACACACATACGACAACGACGACAACCACCGCGCCGCACACGGCGGCTCCCGCGGACGACCGGCTCTCCGGCCGGGCCAAGCTGGTCCTCTTCGTCCTCTGCGCCGCCCAGTTCATGGTGGCGCTCGACTTCTCCGTACTGAACGTGGCCCTGCCGGTGCTCGGCAAGGACCTGGGCATGAGCCGGTCCGCCCTCCAGTGGGCGGTCACCGCCTTCGCGCTGCCCTCCGGCGGCTTCCTGCTCCTCTTCGGCCGGATCGCCGATCTCTACGGCCGCAAGAAGCTCTTCCTGACCGGCCTCGTACTCTTCGCCGCGGCCTCGCTCCTCGCCACCCTCGCCTGGGACCCGGCGTCCTTCCTGGCCGGGCGCGCCCTTCAGGGCCTGGGCGCGGCGGTGATCGTGCCGACCGGCATGTCCCTGCTGACCACCACCTTCCCCGAGGGGCCCCAGCGCGACCGGGCGCTCGGCATCTCCGGCACCCTGCTGTCCCTCGGCTTCACCATCGGCATGGTGCTCGGCGGTGTCATGACCGACACCCTCGGCTGGCGCTCCACGATGGGCCTGCTCGCGGTCGCCGCGGTGTTCGTGCTGGCGCTCGCCCCCGGGCTGCTGCCCGAGTCGCGCACCCCGGAGCGGCCGCGGCTGGACGTACCGGGTGCCGTCACCGTCACCGGTGGTCTGCTCGCGCTGATCTACGCCCTGTCGACGGCCGCCCAGCACGGCTTCGGCGGCGCGGACGTCCAGGTCACGCTGGCTGCCGGACTGGTGCTGCTCGCCGCCTTCGTGGTGGCGGAGTCGAGGTCGGCGGCCCCGCTCGTCTCGCTGCCGATGCTGAAGCGGCGTACGGTCGCCTGGGGCAACATCGCCGGTCTGGTGACCTTCTCGATGATGTCGACGGTCGTCTTCGTGCTGACGCTCTACCTCCAGGAGACGCTGGAGCTGTCGTCCTTCCGGACCGGTCTGGTCTTCGGAATCCAGGGCATCGCCTCCGTCTTCGCCGGCGCGTACGCCCCGAAGGTCATCGGCCGCTTCGGCGCCCGCCGCACGCTGGTCGCCTCGCTGCTCGGCCAGGGGCTGTTCACCGCCGCCCTGCTCGCCGTGGGCAGCGGCTCCGGCGCCCTGCTCGCGACCGTCGCCGTGTCGGTGGCGAGCATGTTCCACCTCGGCGCGATCATCTCGTACGGGCTGACCGTGACGAGCGGAGTGCCCGACGGGGAGCAGGGACTCGCCACCGGCCTGGTCACCACCACGCAGCAGGTCGGCCTCACGATCGGCATCCCGCTGCTCGGCGTCCTGGCCACCACTCAGGCCTCGCTCTTCGACGGGGTGCGGACGGTCCTGGCGATCGACGCCGCGATCATGGTGGGCGCGGCGCTCCTGGTGGCGATCGGCCTCGGCCGCCGGAAGGCCTGAGCCGTACGGCAGCCGACACCGAAGCGGGACGGGCCTCGTGCCCGGCCCGCTTCGCCGTCGTCTCCCGGGGGTCAGCCGGCGATGGGCGAGACGGCGACGCAGCCGCCCGCGGTGGCCAGGTCCTCGCCCGACTTCTCCGCGATGGTCCTGCCCTTGTAGACGATCCGGCAGCTGATGCCGGCGCTCGTGGTGTCCGCGGCGTCCGCCGCGACCGGCAGGACGGTCGGCGGCATGATGCCGCGCAGGGTGACCGTCTTCGACCACGGGAGCGCGGGCTTGTCCGCGGTCGCCAGCTTGGGGTCGGTCGCGGTGCCCTCGCCGCCGGAGTACTGGATGGAGGCCACGTCCTTGCCGGTGACCTCGTAGGTGACCTGGTAGGTGTCGTCGACCACCTTGTCGACCTTTTCGACCGTCTCGGCGCCGCCTGAGCACGCGCTCGCCCCGAGGAGGAGCGCGGCGGCGGCGATTGCGGTGCGGGCGGAGCGGTGCATGGGTGCGTCCTTCACGGCGGAGCAGGCGGATGGCCTACGCAATCGCAAAGGCGCCGCAAAGTCAAAACGGCTCAGCGGCCCAATGCCGGTCGGATGGCGTTGCGCCAGACCGTCACGTCCAGCGTGATGTATTTGCTGGGCGAATCCTCGGGCGCGAAGCCCTGGACCGTCAGGAGGCCCAGGTGTCCCGCTCCGGTGATGACGCAGACCTGCCGCCCCTTGGACAGCTTGTTGACGTAGACGTTCTGCGTGAAGCGGGTGTCCTCGCGGCAGGCGGCCAGCGAGCCCTCCTGCCCGGGATCGAGCAGCACCAGTTGTCCGCCCTCGCTCTCCGCATCGAGGTACCACCCGGTGTCGTAGGAGAGCTCGTAGCCGCCGTCCTCGCCCTGCTGGGGGCGCAGCGAGTCGTCGCTGAGCGTCAGGTGGTAGCCGGCCGTGAGGTTGATGCCCTTGTGGTGGACGGGCTTCGGATCGGCCTTGGCGCTCGGCTTGGGCGAGCTCTGTCCGCCGCTGCCGGCATCGTCGGAGCCGGCATGGTCGGAGCCGCCGCCGCCCTGTGCCTGCCGCCCCTTGTCGTTGTCCTTGAGCGCGACGTACGCAGCGCCGCCGCCCACGACGGTGAACACCAACGCGGCCGCGAGGGCCAGGAGCGCGCCCCGCCTGCCCGCGCGCTGCGGGGGCCGGGCCGCCGGGGCCCCCGGGTAGGCCGGCATGTGCGTCGGGGCGTAGGCGTGGGCATGCGCCGCGGACGGTACGGGGACGGGCGGCGCCGCGGAGTGGGGTGGCGGCGTGCGGTACGGCTGAGGCGGCTGGTACGCCGGGGCCGGCCCGTAGCCCGGAGGCGGGGTGGCGGCCGCGGGTGCAGTGGCGGCCGCTGGCGGGGCTGCGACCGGGCGCGCCGGCGCGGTGGGCGTGTAGCCGACGGACGGCGCGACGGTGGGCGGCGGCGGGGTCTGGACCGGCGCGGGGGCGGCCGCGCGGACCGTGATGTCGGCAGCGACCGGACCCGGCAGCCAGTCCTCGGGCCGGCGCAGCACCGTCTCCGCGTTCGCCGCCTGGCAGAGCGCGATGACCTCGGGGATCGACGGCCTGGCTCCGGGGTCCTTGGCCAGGCAGCGGGTGACCAGTTCCGTCAGTCGCGCCGGCACCCCGCTGAGGTCGGGCTCCTCGTGGACGATCCGGTAGAGCACGCCGTGCGAGGTCCCCTCCCCGAAGGCGGGGGATCCCGTGGCTGCGTACGCCGCGACCTGGCCCAGCGCGAAGATGTCGGTGGCCGCGGTGACCTTGCGCCCCGCCGCCTGCTCGGGCGCCATGAAGGAGGGCGTGCCGATGGTGACGCCGCTGCCGGTGAGGGAGGTCGCGTCGGCGGCGTAGGCGATGCCGAAGTCGATGACGCGGGGGCCGTCGGCGGCGAGCAGCACGTTCGACGGCTTGAGGTCGCGGTGCACGATGCCCGCGCCGTGGATCACGTGCAGGGCCTCGGCCATGCCCGCGACGAGCAGCAGCACCGCCTCGACGGGCAGGGCGCCGTGCGCGACGACGGCGTCGGCCAGCGAGGGGCCAGGGACGTACGCCGTGGCCAGCCAGGGCTGCGCGCCGGCGGTGTCGGCGTCGATGACCGGAGCGGTGAACAGGCCCTGCACGCGCTGCGCGGACTGCACCTCCTGGGCGAACCGCCGCCGGAACTCGGGGTCTTCGCCGAATTCCGGGCGGATCACCTTGATCGCCACCGGCCGCCCGCCCGGCGTGTACGACAGGTACACCTTGCCCATGCCGCCCGCGCCCAGCTTGGCGGCCAGCCGGTACCCCGCGATGGTGGTCGGATCGTCTCCCGTCAGCGGCTGGAAAACCTGTGCGGAACCGCCCGGGCCGGACTGCTGACCACTCATCAATTCATGTCTCCCACGCAGAACGCCGATCTCGCAGGGCACCCTATCCAAAGACTTGGCCGAACCGGCCGCCCTCAACAGCGGGTGTTGTTAGCCTTCCTGGACACTGCGCTGTTCATGGGGAGGCAGTCGATGCGGGCACGCCTGGTATTCGTCCACGGGATCGGCGGCACTCGCGATCCGGAC
Organism: Streptomyces sp. NPDC037242; assembly: GCF_055604165.1. Taxonomy (NCBI): domain Bacteria; kingdom Bacillati; phylum Actinomycetota; class Actinomycetes; order Kitasatosporales; family Streptomycetaceae; genus Streptomyces; species Streptomyces sp. NPDC037242. Next base: position 93,738 of record NZ_JBVJUY010000006.1, on the reverse strand, counting down.
CGCGAACTCACCGCCTGGACAGGGTCATTGGCAACCGGCATGCGGGAGGCCGGGCACTCGCAGGCGGCCCGCGAACTGCTCACCGGCAACCTGGCCGAGTGCGTGTTCGCCCACTACGCGGACCTGTTCGGATCCGGCCAGGCCCAAGGCGGGGCCGGGGCCGATGCACCCGGTGACGCGGAGGCCGAGATCCTCTCGGAGCTCCTCGTCGCCTGGGTGGACGGCCTGTCCGAGGAGCACGCGGACGGCGACGGCGGTGACGACGACGAGTGGGACCGCCGGACCCTCGAACACGCCCGGGCCCAGGCCGCGCCGAAGGCACAGGAACAGGGAAGCCTGGAAGTCGTCCGCCGCGCCCTGAACGTGGCGACCACGCTGATGGCCCTCAAACCCTGGGGCGCCGCCGCGCGGTGGGTCACCCCCAAACTGATGGTGAGCCACCTGACCCAAGTGGCCCGCTACCTGGCGCGCGCCGAGGCCGACGCGCACGGCACCGGCCTGGACCGCCGGATCCGCGCCCGGGTGGCCGAGGCGATCGGGGACGGACCGGCGGTGGTGGTCGCGCATTCGCTGGGGACGATCGTCGCGCTGGAATCGCTGCACGAACTCGCCGCGCCCGCACCGCTGTTCGTCACCCTGGGGTCTCCGATCGCCATGCGGACCGTGGTGTGGCCGCGGCTCTCCCCCCGGCCTCCGAGCGCGCCGGGAACCGTGGCGCGATGGCTGAACTTCTGGGACCGGGACGACATCATCGCCGTACGCCCCCACCTGGAACGGGACGTGCGCGCCAACCCCGCGGGGGTCGTCCCGGTCAGCCGGCGTGTCGACTCCGACGGCACCTGGGTCCACTCCGCCGAGAAGTACCTCGCCCAGCCGGCCGTCGCCGGCCCCGTCGCCGAAGCCCTGACCCTCCCGGCGGACGGGCCCGGCGGCGGCGGCGCGGGATGACCCGGCGCAGGACGGCCCGCCGGCACGTCCTGGTGGTCGCGCCGCAGTGCGCGTCGATGGAGCACCTGACACGCCTGGAGGAGGCGGCCGGCGGACTGTACGGGGTGCTGGCGGACCCCGCGCTCGGCGGGTGCGAACCCGGGCTGCCCGACGGGCGGTCCGCGCTCGTCACCGGCGACGACCTCACCAGCGGGGTGGTACGGGACACGGTGCACGAGGCGGTCCGCCACGCGGCGGAGCGCGGCGCGACACTGGTCCTCGCCCTCCTCGGCCACGGCTTCGCCCCCGGCCTCAGCAGCACCCTCCACCTCATGTGCGCCGACTCCACGGAGGACCTGCGGCAGGACTCCGTGAACGTGAGCGAACTCCTGACCGTCGCCGCGGACCACCCCGGGGTGGCCGGCGTACTGGGCATCATCGACACCTGCCACGCGGCCGGAGCGCCGCCCGCGGCCCAGGACCTGACCGCGGGCGCACGCGGCGGCCGCACCCGGCTGGGCCTGCTGATGGCCTCGTCACTGGGCCAGCCCGCCGTCGACCTCTCCTTCTCCCGGCACCTGGCCGCCGTCGTACGGGCCGGTCTGCCGGGCGCGGGCGGAACGCTGCGCGTGGGCGAGGTGCTCGACGCGCTGCGCGCCGTGGTCGTGGGGCAGAACCTCACCGGCTTCGACTTCGACGGGGACGGCGCGGCCAGGGAGCCGCTGTGGGTCGCCCGCAACGCACGGGTCCGCGACGGCCTGCTGGGCGGCCTCGGCGGCAGGCTCGCCGCGGAGGAGCTGACCGAGGCCCTCGCGGCCATGGACCCCCTGATGCCCGTACCGGACATCACCGCGGACGTGCACGCGGCGAGACGGTGCCGTGAGCAACTCCGGGGGCTGCCGGCCTCCCCGGCCCGTGAGCGCGCGCTGCGCGGTGTCGACGGGCTGCTCGTCGCGGTACGCACCGTCGAGTTCCTCCGGGGCTGGATCGGCGGCGACCTGACCTCCACCCGCATCCGGCACGCGCTGTACACCATGCTGGCGGCCGAGGGCCGGCTGCCGGCCGACGACCCGAACCCGACCGATGTGGCCGTCATCGACGAGCTCACCTTCAACCATCCCGCCACCGACGTGGACGGCAGACGCTCCGTCGCCCGGTTCGTGGCGCTGCTGGCACAGGCCTGCGGGAAGGATCTGGGTGACCCCGAACTGCGCGCCTGGGGACACCGGATCGAAGCCCCCGTCGAGGTGAACGACGCCATCGTGCACGCCCTGCGGCGTACGGACAGCCAGCGGCTCGGCCTCGTCGTCAGCCTGCACTCCTCCCTCACCGGAGACTGGCCCGAAGTGCTCGACGGCTGGCTGCTGCTGGACGGGGCGATGATCCACCACGAGCAGTTCCCCAACGAGGCCGCGGACAAGCGGGGAGCGGAGAGCGCCGTCGAGGCAGCGGTGCAGTGGGCCGAGGAGCACGCCGCCACCCTCGAACTGCCGCTGAAACGCCTCGACCTGGCCGTCCCCAGCGGACTGCTGCTGGCCTGGCGGCCCGAGGAGGCGGGAGCCGCCATGCTGCTGGGCATCCGCTACGACGTGCGCCTGCACTGGAGCAGCCGCCTGACCCCCGATGCCGTACTGCGCAGCATCGAAGCCGTGGTCGCCGAGCGCTGGGAGGCGATCGCGGAGTGCCGGGCGGGCACGCCCGTCGACTGGCTGCCCCACGAGGACCTCGCCGATCCGCAGATCCTGCGCGACCACCTGCGCTTCGGCCGCTACGCGCGCGGCATCGGCCTGACCCGGCATCCCGGCGCCGACGCCCGGCTGATGGAGATGCTCCTGGCCTACACGCCGGTCCTGCTGTGGCCGCATGCGGCGGACGGCTTCCCCAAGGAGCGGCACGGCTGCCTGGACCGGAACTGGTGGGCCATGCCGGGCGCGTTGGCGCGCGCCTACCGAGACCGCTGGCGGGGAGACGCGAACGCCGGGCTGGCCGATCTCCGCGCCGTCTGGGACGACGAGGACTGGCTGCGCTTCTGCAAGTCCTTCAGGACCTCGACCCCGCCCGCCCGCACCCGAGACGAGGGGACCCCATGACCTGGGACGCGTACTACCGGGGGGACGGCGTGAAGAGGGCCGCCGTCCCGCTGCCCGAACCGCCGCCCTGGCGCACCTTCCCCATCCGCTCGGCGGCCGCGGTGTTCCAGCCGCCGGAGGGGCTGACCGACGCCGTGAACGCGGCGCTCGCGCTGCGCCGGCCGCTGCTGATCACTGGTGGCCCGGGCACCGGAAAGTCCACGGTCATCGAGCAGGTGTCCACGGAGCTGACGCTGGGGCCCGTACTGCGCTGGCACATCACCTCGCGCAGTTCGCTCGCGGACGCGCTCTACCGCTACGACGCCCTCGGCCGCATCCACGCCCACCGGCTCCAGCAGGAGAAGGCGCGGGCGGGCGGGAACCCCGCCGCGGACGTCGACGTGGACGACATCGCCGCCTTCCTGACGCTCGGCCCGCTGGGGACCGCGCTGCTGCCCTCGACGCGGCCGCGCGCCCTGCTCATCGACGAGATCGACAAGGCCGACCTCGACCTCCCCGGGGACCTGCTCGACGTGCTGGAGCGCGGCGAGTTCCGCATCACCGAGCTGATGCGCGAGGAACAGCACACCGCGCGCGTACGGACATGGGAGAGCAACGTGCGGCACGTGGTGGAGGACGGCCACGTGCAGTGCACCGAGTTCCCGTTCATCGTGATGACGAGCAACGGCGAACAGGAGCTTCCGGCGCCGTTCCTGCGTCGCTGCGTGCGCTACACCATGCCCAAGCCGACGGCCGCGCTGATCCGTGACGTGGTACGCGGCCACCTGGGGATGGAGGTCGGCGATTCGGGTCCGGCGGCCGAGCTCGTCGACGATTTCGTACGCCGGGTCGCGTCGGGCGAGAGCGTGGCCGTCGACCAGCTCCTGGGCACGCTGCACCTCCTGGACGGGCCCGCCCGGTCGGACGCGGCCGAGCGCGAGCGGCTCATCACCCTCCTGATGAGGGACCTCTCGGGTGCCTGAGGGGTCAGCGGGGTCCACCGAGCCCGCCGGAGCCGCCGAGCCCGCCGGAGCCGCCGAGCCCGCCGGGTCCCCGGCCCCGCACGGCGACCCGCTGACGGCCGTGGCCTCGGCGCTGCACGCGCTGGGCCGGGAGCTGGACGGCCTCTCCCTCGCCGAGCTGCTCTGGCTCGCCGCCGGTACTCAGGCCCGCCCGGGGACCGGTCCCGCGGACCCGGCGGATCCGGCAGCGGCCCCGCCGGGCTCCCCCGGCGCGCAGGACCCGCGCGAGCGGATCGGCGAGTGGGGCCGCCTGCGCAGGCCGGTGTACGGTCCCGCGGCGCCGGGCGGCGCGGCACTGCCCGCCCGCGAAGTGTCCGTACCGGGAGGCTCCGCGCTCCCCCGCGCCCGGGAGATCGCCCGTGCCCTGCGCCCCCTGCGCCGGCCCTGGGCGGCGGGGCGCAGGCAGCAACTGGACGTCGCGCGGACGGTGGCCCGCTACGCCCGCAGCGGTGAGCTGCTGCCCGCGTTCAGCCCGGCTCCGGAGCGCTGGTTCGACCTGTCCGTCGTGGTCGACCGGTCGCCGACCATGGCCGTCTGGGGCCAGACCGTCGACGAACTGCTGAAGGTGCTGGCCACGACCGGGGCCTTCCGTACGCTCCGGGTCCGGGAGGTCGACACCTGGGAGGCGGCGGCAGAGGAGGAGCCCCGGGTCCGGGTGCCCCAGAAGGCCGCCGGGACGGCGCGCCAGCGCCGGCTGACCCTGGTCGTCTCGGACTGCGTGCCGGGCGCCGGCGCCGACAACTGGCTCTGGGGCCAGGTGCACGCCTGGGCCGGCGCCACCCCGACCGTGCTCGTGAACCCGCTGCCCCCGAAGATCTGGCGGCACTCCGGTCTCGACCTCCCTGCGGTCAAGGTGACCACTCCCGGTGCGCCGGGCGTCCACAACGCCCAACTGCGCTTCCTGGCACCGCCGCTGCTGGAGGACGCGTTCGCCCCTCCGGGCGGCCGCTCGGACCGTTGGCTGCCGCTGCCGGTCGTCGGCCTGTCCCCGCGTTCCGTCGCGCGCTGGGCCCGCACCCTGATGCGGGGCGACCCCGGCGGCTGTGACGCGGTCCTGGTGCCGGAGCCGGGGCTGCTCGGCCGGCCGGCCGCTCCCCCGGGCGCCCCGCCGGACGCCGGGCAGCTCGTCGAGGCGTTCCTGCACCGCGCCTCGGCGAACGCCGTACGTCTGGCCGTGCTCTGCTCCCCGTACCCGCGCATGCACTCCGGGCTGCTGCACCTGGTGCGCCAGGAGCTGGTCCCGGAGGCGAGTGCGGCCGACATGGCCGAGGTGGTCGTCGGCGGCCTGGTGTCGGTCGAGGAGGGCGAGCCCGGGCGGGGCGGCCCGGTGCTCCGGTTCCGGGACGGCGTGCGCGAACGGCTGGCCCCCAGGCTGGGCGCGCGCGACGCGGCGCGCACCCGTGATGCGGTGAGCCGGTTCATGGCCGCGCACACCGCGGCCCCTTCGCGCGTCCCCGCCCTCGTTCCCGACGTGGAGGGGGGCGGCGAGGTCACTGCGGACCACGCACCGTTCGCCGAGGTACACCCGGAGGTCCTCGGGGAGGAGCCGCCACCTGCCGGGGAATCCGAATCACGGACGCTGCCCCTGACTCCACCGGTCGGGGCCGGCGCATCCGGCCGCCCCGTCCAGTCCGCGCGGGTCCGGCCGTACTTCTTCCTCAGCTACGCGCACACGCCGCGCTACGGCGCGACCGGTGCGGACCCCGACATGTGGGTCGAACGGCTCTACAACGATCTGTGCGGGCATGTGATGGCCTTGACGGACCTGCCGAGGGGGTACCCGGTGGGGTTCATGGACCGGGAGATCCGCACCGGCGAGGGCTGGTCGGAGCGGCTGGCTACGGCGCTGGCCGACTGCCGGGTCTTCGTCCCCCTGTACTCGCCGCGCTACTTCGCCAGCGAGATGTGCGGGAAGGAGTGGTACGCCTTCGCCCAACGCACCGCCCAGCACAGCTCGTTCAGCAGTCAGCCGACCGAGGCCATCGTGCCCGCGCTGTGGGTGCCGGTGCCGCCGTCCCAACTTCCGGCTCCCGCCGAGCGGTTGCAGTTCACCCACAGCGCCTTCGGCGAGCGCTACGTCACCGACGGGCTGTACGGCCTGCTCAAGCTCCGCGCCTACGCCGAGGAGTACGAGCGGGCGGTGTACGAACTCGCCAAGCGGATCGTCCGCGTCGGCGAGTCCGTCCGGCTCGACCCCGTCCGTCCCGTGGACTATCGGACGGTGCCGAGCGCCTTCGGCACGCCCCAGTCGTACCGGGGCAGTCTGCGGATCGCCGTGGCGGCCCCCACGCGGGAGAACCTCCCGGAGGGGCGCAGCCCCGACTACTACGGGAACCTCCCCGACGACTGGAACCCGTATCACCCCCGGTCCGTGAAGCCGCTCGCCCATGCGGCCGCCGACCTGGCGTACCAACTGAACAACCAGGTGGACGTCTCCACGCTCGAAGACGAGGTGATCCTGGCGAGGCAGCGCAGGGTCTCCGGTCCCTTGATCCTGCTCGTGGACCTCTGGGCACTGGAGGTTCCTGCCATCAGCAGAGCGCTGTCCGCCCTGGACACGTTCGATTCACCGGGGACGAGCATCGTCGTCGCCTGGAGCCCCCAGGACCGGCAGAGCCGTGAGGCGGCGCCCCGTCTGAGCAATCAGCTGGCCACCACTGTCCCGAACCTGCTGCGCCGGAGCGAACGGCCCGCCCAGCCAGTGCTCGACTTCGAGAACTTCAACGATCTGATGCCCCAGGCCCTGACCGGTGCCTACGAGGACTTCCTCAGACCAGCCCCCCGGTCGCGGAGGGCCGACTCGTCCTTCAGTGAACGACCCCGCCTCTACGACCCGCTCGGCCGACCCCCCGCCGGGCCCGGTTCCGGTGGCGGGGGCAATCCCCCGTAGCTACCGGCGTGTTCACAGCGGGCGGCGCATCACCGTCCGGGGCCACCGCCTCAGGCCGTGCTCCGCCTCCCGGTCCCAGATCTCGCGCAGGCCGGGCGCGAGCCCGCCCGGGTCCAGGCTCCGGAATCCGCAGCGCTCGTAGTACGGGGCGTTCCACGGGACTTCGGTGAAGGTGGTGAGGGTGAGCGCGGGCGCCCCTTCGGTCGCGGCGTGGATCGCGAGCCGCTCCAACAGGGACCGGCCGATGCCGCGGCGCGCGCTGTCCGGGTGTACCGACACCTGCTCGACGTGGAGGTTGCCGTCGACGCGCTCCGCGATGAGGTAGGCCCGGGGGGTGTCGGTGTCGTCGACCGCGGCCCAGGCCAGCCCGGTCTCCTGGTACCGGGCGAGTTCGTCGTGCGGAAGCGGTTCGTCGTCGGCGATCTCCGGCATGCCGATGTCGCGGAAGCACTCCCCGGCCGCCCTCTCGATGTCCTGGAGGAGCCCCAGCTCGTCAAGGCGTACTGCTCGAATGCGCATGGAGGCATTGTCCAAGGACCGGCCGGAGTTTCCACTGCTATTGCGACATCAGTGGAACAGCGGGTTCTCCGGTGCCTGGTGGGTGGTGCAGCAGCCGTCGCGGAGCATCTGGTGCAGGACGCCGCGCCAGCCCTCGGGCGGCGTGTCGGGCGCCGCGGGAGGGGTGAAGGCGCGCTCCAGGGAGGCGCGTTCCCACAGGGTTCCGCCGCGGATGCTGCCCCGTACCCGGATCAGGTCCGCGAAGTCCGTGAAGGGATCGCCGTCGACGAGGGTGAGGTCGGCGATCTTGCCCGGCTCGATCGTGCCGAGGTGGTCCGCGACCCCGAAGACCCGGGCCGGGGTGCGTGTGGCGGTGGTCAGGGCCTCGGCCGGGGTGAGCCCGTAGCGGTGCAGGGCGCGCAGCGACAGGTGGAGGTGGAGGCCCACCGGGGTGAGCGGTGCATCGGTGCCGAGCGCCAGCCTTCCGCCGCCCGCGAGGACCCGCCGGTACACGCCGACCTCGCGTTCGAGGGCGGTGCTCTGCTCGGCGGTCGGCGGCTGCGCGGCCGCCGCCCGTACCGCCGCCACGTCCCACGGCGGCATCAGGTCCGTGACCCGCGCGTCGGCGGCGACCGCCGGGTCGGCGCCGATCAGCGGCAGGGCCGTGAAGGGGGTCGCGACGAGGTCGAAGCCGCCCCGGGTGTAGACCTCGACGGTGTCCTGGTAGGTGTGCCCGCTCGGGGTCGCGCCGTGCCCGTGCTCGGCGCGCTCGGTCGCCACCAGATGCGTCGTCAGGTCCTGTCCGGCCTGGATCCCGGGGGCGCACAGGTGGGACCCGGCCAGGACCCCGAGCCGGTCGTGCGCGAAGCGGGCGGCGTCCTCCATGTAGTCGTACGGGGCGCGGACGTACGTCTTGACGAAGTCCCAGTCCAGCGCCGCGGCCCGGGCCAGCGAGCGGGCGAACCCCGCGCGGGTGCGGTGGGCGCGCCCCATGCTGTAGGCGACCCTGGCGCCGTCGAGCAGTTCGCCGCCGGCCAGCAGCCTCGGTGCGGCGAGCCGCCCGGCCCGGATGTCCTCGCGCAGCCGGGCCTGTTCGTACGCGGATCCGCCGAGGGAGACGGCGGTCGTGACCCCGTACGCGAGGTGCAGCACGCCCTGGCGGGCCCCGTAGGTGTAGGGGTACGGGTGGACGTGCGAGTCCCATAGGCCCGGTAGGACCGTGCCGGCGGAGGCGTCGACGGTACGTGCGGCGCGGCGCCCGGCGCGGTGGGGCTCGACGGCGGTGATCCGGCCGCCGCTGAGGAGGATGTCGACATCGGCGCGGGGCGGGGCGCCGGTGGCGTCCCACAGGAGCCCGGCGTGCACGACGGTGTCGACGGGGGCCGGGCGGCGGTGGCTCAGGGCGAGCGGCACGGTCCGGGGGTCCGCGGCGGGTTCGCCTGCGCCGTCGAGGGTGAGCAGGCGCAGCCGGGCACAGGACTGGTAGAGCAGGGTGCGCGAATCGGCGGACCACGAGGGGTGGTCGGCGGGCTCGTCGGCCAGCATCCGCGCCGGGCCGGCGGGCGTGCCGTCGGGGGTGACGGGGAGCAGCCACAGGGCCGATTCGCTGACACAGGCCAGGAAGCGGCCGTCGGGCGACCAGACCGGCCCCGAGGCATAGCGGTCCGCGAGCGAGGCGTGCGGGGCGAGCGCGTGCAGCCGGGCCTCGCCGGTGGTGGTGTCGACGATGCGGATGAGGTTGAAGCCCTCGCGGAAGCGCCGGCTCAGGCGGTTCCGGTCGCACAGGGCGACGTACCGCCCGTCGGGCGACCAACTGGGCGGACCCGGCAGCCCGCCACCCCCGAGGGCCGCGACCAGGGGCGTCTCCGTGCCCGCCGCGAGATCGCGTACGTGGAGCCGCCCGGCGAGGTCGAGGGCAGCGAGCCGCAGTCCGTCGGGCGAGAGCGCCCCGTAGACCCGGCCGCCCGGGGCGAGCACGCTCTCGCGGCCGTCGGCGAGGTCCCGGCGGCGTACGGTGTTCAGCCCGTCGCGGTCGTCGGTGTAGAGGAGGGCCCGGCCGTCCGGGGTCCAGACCGGGCCTTGCACGTAGGCGGTGACGGGGGCCTGGGTGATCCGGCGCGGCGCTCCCCCGGTGACGGGTGCGACCCACAGGGCGTTCAGTGCGGCGAAGGCCACGCTGCGGCCGTCGGGCGAGAGGCTGGGCAGGTGGATGCCGCGGACGGGGCGGCTCCGCTCGGCTTCCAGGACGTACGGCTTGGCCTGGTAGCGGGGCCGGGTCGTCTCCAGCGTGGCGTCGAGCGGGATCTCGTGGCCGGTGGTGTCGCGGTGGGGGCGGATCACCCGGAACCGGCCGTCGAGGGTGATGAGCAGCCGGTCGTCGCCGATCCAGCGCGGGGGTGCGGGGGCGAGGTCGCCGTCGAGGGCGACCGGGCGGCCGTCGGCGTACAGGCTCAGGATCTCGGCCTTGCGGGGGCCGGGAGCGGCGGACAGCCAGGCGGTGCGCCCGGCCGGGGAGACCGCCGGGGCCAGCAGGCTGCCGGTGGTGGCGGTGTGCTCGGTCCGTACGGGGCCGGGGTCGCCCTGCGCGTCCGGGGTGACGGAGGCGAGGGTCCGGGCGGTCAGGGTCTCGCCGGTGAGGGTGGCTCGGACGAACAGCACGCGGGAGCCGTCCGCCGACCAGACCGGGTCGAAGTCCTCCCAGGCGCCCTCCTGTCCGGGACCCGTCTGCCCGGGCAGGCCGGTGAGCCGTCGCATGCGGCCGTCGGTGACGTTGACGGTCCAGATCCGGTACGGGCTGCCCGCCACCGGGTCGCCGCCCCGCTCGGAACAGAAGGCGATGCTGCGGCCGTCGGGGGACCAGGCCGGGGCGCGGTGGTCGAAGGGCCCGTCGGTGAGCCGGTGCAGGGCGGAGCCGTCCGCGCGCATCACCCAGATGTGGAAGGCGCCGCCGCGGTACGCGCTCATCGCGATCCGGTCGCCGTCCGGTGAGAAGACGGGGCGTCCGGGCTCCAGGTCGGGCGGGGTGAGCTGGGTCGCGGGCGAGCCGTCCGGCGGTAGTGACCAGAGGATGTTCTGTACCTCGGCGACGACGCGGTCCCCGCTCGCGGTGGCGGTCGCCGCGCCGTTGGTCGCGCGGGTGAACCGCAGCCGGACGGGGTCCCCGGCCGCGGGGGCGGGGGTCGCAGCAGCGGGGGCCGGGATCGGGGCCGGGGCGGCCTGTGCCGGGGAGCTGTCCAGCAGTGCCGTCAGGGCGCCGGCCGAAGCCGCCTGCAGAACCGTCCTGCGCGCAACTCGCAACCCGATCACTCGCTTCGCGTATCGCCGGCCGACCCTGCCGGTCGTGCCCTCAGCCAGCCAAACGATCACGCACCGTCATCGGCAACGGGGCAGTCGGCCGCTACCCGGCCAGCCGGCGGAGGTGGCGGACGACGGGCTTCCCGTCGAAGAGGAACTCCTCCACCGCGGCGAAGCCGTTCTTCCGGAGCACGGCCGCGGAGGCCGGATTGTCCAGGTCGGTGAGCGCGGTCAGTGTCGAGAGCCCGTAAGAGCCGGCGGCCAGCCGGCACAGCTCCGCGACGGCCGCCGTCGCCACGCCCCGTCCGGCGGCGTACTCGCCGACGCGGTAGCCGACTTCGGCCGAGCCGTCACTGACGTCCACGAGGTTGGCCCGGCCGATCAGCGCTCCGTGCTCGTCCATGACGACGTGGAAGTGGATCCCGCCGGTGGCCTGCTCGTCGAGCAGGGCCTCGTGACGGGAGTCGAACTCCGCGAAGTACGCGTCTCCCCGGTCCGGCACGCTCCGCGCGAAGAACTCCCTGTTCTGCCGCTCGAAGACCAGCAGGGCAGCCGCGTGATCGGCCCGGAGCCGCTCCAAACTCACCATGATCGGGAGGATACGCACCACCGTCCGCACCCGCCGCCCGATTTGCCGGTCGATCGGCAGGTCGGACACCTGTACCGCCTTCGGCGGCGGTGCCTACACTCCCCCCATGTCGACGATCACCTGTACGCACTGCTCCGCCACGTGCGGGCACCTCGAACTCTTCGCCACCCACCCGGCAGGCTGACCCCGGTGGCCGGGCGCGTGCGGCTCCTGGAGGAGCAGATCGTGGTGGACGCCGCCCCCGCGGACGTCCACCGGGTGGTGTCCGACCTGCGGAACATGGGCCGTTGGAGCCCCGAGTGCCGGCGGGTGTTGGTTTCCGGGCCGCCGGGCCGCCCGGGCGGCCGGTTCCTCGGGCTCAACAGGCGGGGCCTCTTCCTCTGGTTCACGACCGGCAGGATCGTGGTGCAGCGCGCGCCGCAGGCGCCGGACTGGACGGGCGAGTTCGGATTCGACGTCGGCATCTTCGGCCTCCCGATCGCCCGTTGGGGCTACCGCTTCGAGCCGGAGGGCGACGGCACCCGGGTCACCGAGAGCTGGCAGGACCTTCGGACCGGCCGCGGCGCCCGGCTGACCGACGCGCTCGGGGCCGTCTTCGCCGGGACCGGCACCGAGCGCCGCGTCGAGGTCAACCGGGCCGGGATGCGGACCACCCTGGCCCGCCTGGCCGCCGCCTGCGCACGCCCGCCGGCGCGGGGGTGACGGTGGTCATGCCGCGCCGTCCTTGAGGGGGCGGCCGAACTGCTCGTCCAGGACGGACAGCCGCCGCCAGTACTCGTCCTCGTCGATCTCGCCGGTGGCGAAGCGCCGTCCCAGGATCGCGATCGGCGACTGCTCGCCCTGGACCGCGCCGCCGGACCGGGACTGCCACGGCGAGCGGCGGCCACGCCAGACGGTTCGGCGCAGTACGGTCACGGCGAGGACCACGACCGCGGCCCAGACGAGCGGGAAGAACAGGATCCACGGGCCGGGCCCGTCGTACGCGAGGGTGGTGAGGGTGTTCATCGCGGTTCAGCTCCTCGGAAGTCAGGATGCGTGGGCGTTTTCGCCACACCCCGAGACTGGCTCCGGGAGGGGGTCCGGGTCGTCGTACGGCCGGCTGCACCTCGCGTACTTCCCCGGGAGTACGCGGTGTCAGCCGAGCCAGCCGGGCCGTACCAGCCCGGACTCGTAGGCCAGGACCACCAGCTGGGCCCGGTCCCGCGCGCCCAGTTTGACCATGGTCCGGCTGACGTGGGTCTTCGCGGTGAGCGGGCTGACGAACAGACGGCGCGCGATCTCCTCATTGGTCAGGCCGAGGCCCACCAGCGCCATCACCTCGCGCTCGCGGTCTGTGAGCCGGTCCAGCCCGTCGGCCGCGGCCGGCTGCCTGGACCGGGCCGCGAACTCCGCGATCAGGCGGCGGGTGACCCCCGGGGACAGCAGCGCGTCGCCTTGGACCGCCGCGCGGACCGCTCGCAGCAGCTCCTCCGGTTCGGTGTCCTTGACCAGGAAGCCCGAGGCGCCGGAGCGGATGGCCTCGAAGACGTACTCGTCGAGTTCGAAGGTGGTGAGCATGACCACCCGGACCCCGGCCAGGCTCCCGTCGCCGGTGATCCCCCGGGTGGCGGCGAGCCCGTCGAGCCCCGGCATGCGGATGTCCATGAGGACGACGTCCGGGAGCAGTTCGCGCACCAGCCGAAGGGCCTCCTCGCCGTCGGCGGCCTCGCCCACCACCTTGATGTCGGGCTGGGCGTCGAGCAGGGCCCGGAACCCCGCCCGGACGAGCAGCTGGTCGTCGGCGAGCAGCACACGGATCACGGGTCCTCCTGGAGCGGGGCGGCCTTCAACGGGATGCGCGCGCCCAGCCGGTAGCCGCCGTCCGGGCGCGGCCCGGCCTCGATGCTGCCACCCAGCGCCGCGGCCCGCTCGCGCATCCCGACCAGGCCGTTGCCGCTACCGTCCGACGCGCCGCCGGTGGCCGGGCCGTCGTCGTCCACGCGCAGGTGCAGGGAGTCCGGCTGCCAGGTGAGGCGGACACGGGCGGCTCGCGAGCCGGAGTGCCGTACGACATTGGTCAGCGCCTCCTGCACGATGCGGAAGGCGGCGAGGTCGGCGCCGGGCGGAAGGGCCCTGGCCCTGCCTTCGGCGGTGATCTCCACGGCGAGCCCGGCGGCGGCCGCCTGTTCGACGAGCTCGGGGAGACGGTCTAGCCCGGGGGCGGGGGTGCGCGGGGCGTCGCCGGGGGTGCGCAGGGTGTCGAGGACCTGTCGGACCTCCCCCAGCGCCTCCTTGCTCGCCGCCTTGATGGTGGTGAGCGCCGTACGGGCCTGTTCGGGATCGGTGTCCAGCAGGGCCAGCCCGACCCCCGCCTGGACGTTGATCACCGAGATGCTGTGGGCGAGGACGTCGTGCAGCTCCCGGGCGATGCGCAGCCGCTCCCGGTCCACCTTGCGTCTTTCTGCGGCCTCCCGCTCGACCCGCTCGCGGGCCCACTGCTCGCGGCGTACGCGGACCAGCTCGCAGAGCGCGAGCATCGCGAGGACCCAGGCGGCGACGACCAGCTCCTGTGCCCAGGGCGCCGGGCCGTCACCGGCGGGCGGCAGCCGGCGGTAGAGCCAGTGGGCGATGAGCAGGTGCCCGGCCCAGAGCAGGCCGACGGCCCCCCAGGCGGCCCGCCGGTGGCCGGCGGTGACGGCGGCGAAGCAGGCCAGCGCCAGGCTGAGGAACACCGGGCCGTAGGGGTATCCGGCGGCCACATACACCAGGGTGACGGCGCTGACCCCGTACACCGTGGCCACCGGATACCGGCGCCGCGCCAGCAGCAGGGCGGGCCCGAGCAGGAGCAGGAGCCGCGCGAACCAGTCCAGCGCCACGCGCCCGCCCTGCGCCTGCGCGGCCCATCCGGATCCGACCTGCGCGAAGACGGCGACGAGCAGCGCGGACCGCCACGCCGGCCCCCGTCCGCCATGCTCCACCCATCGCCGCCAGGGAGGACCCGGGCGCCCACGCTGCTCTTCCATACGAGCCACGCTAGACGGGGCCCCGCGTCACCTGCGTCACCCCGGCGTAGCGTTTCCCGTGTACTACCCAGGTAGTACACGGGGCCGGTGACAGCGGGTCGACCGGCCGGTGGCGGGTCGTCAGCGTGCGCCGATGACCAGCGAGGCCGGGGCCCGTGCGGGCCGGGGCGGAAGGTGCAGGGGGCCCGGACCGGGGGTGAGGGAGCCGAGGATCCGGGGGGCGGCGGCGCCCGTGCAGCCGGGGGCGTTGCCGGGGAGGCCGTGCAGGGTCAGGAAGCCGAGGACGGCGAAGGCGTACGCCTCCTTCGCGGCGGCGGGCAGCCCGAGGCTGTCGGAGGTGGCGAGCGCGGTGTTCCCGGGCAGCTCCTCCCGGAGCATCGACATGAGGACCGGGTTGCGGGTGCCGCCGCCCGAGGCGATGACCTCGGTGGCGGCGAACGGGCGCAGCGCGTCGGCGATGGTGCGGGCGGTGAGCCGGGTGAGGGTGGCGGCGACCTCCGGCGGCGCGAGTGCGCCGAGGCCCGCCATCGCGGTGCGCAGGTAGCGGTGGTGGAACAGTTCCTTGCCGGTCGTCTTGGGCGCGGGCAGCCGGTAGTACGGCTCGGCGAGCAGCCGGCGCAGCAGGGGTTCGTGCACCCGGCCGGCGGCGGCGAGGGCGCCGTCCTGGTCGTAGCCGAGCCGCCCGGAGGTGAGTTCACGGACGGCCGCGTCGAGCAGGGCGTTGCCCGGTCCGGTGTCGAAGGCCACCGGCACGCCCGTGGTGGGCAGGGCGGTGACGTTGGCGATCCCGCCGATGTTCAGGGCGGCCGGTGCGCCGGTCCGCCCGCGCAGCAGCATCAGGTCGATCAGGCTCACCAGCGGGGCCCCCTGGCCGCCGGCCGCGACGTCCCGAGGTCGGAAGTCGGAGACCACCGGGCGGCCCGTGGCCTCGGCGATCCAGGCGGGGGCGCCGAGCTGGAGCGTGCCGTGGACCCGGCCGTCGGCCACCCAGTGGTAGACGGTCTGCCCGTGCGAGGCGATCAGGTCGGCCCGCCCCGCGCACAGTTCGCGGTCGGCCCGGGCCGCGAGCTCCGCGAAGGCCTGCCCGATGCGGGTGTCGAGCCGGCACACCTCGGCCATGGAGGTGGCCGCGGGCGGCAGGGCCGCGGCGAGCACGCTCCGCAGCTCCTCCTCGTAGGGGGCGCTGACCATGCCGAGCGGGACCAAGCGCAGGGTCTCGCCCCCGTCCTCGAAGGTCAGTTCCGCGGCCGCGGCGTCCACCGCGTCGTACGAGGTGCCCGACATCAGCCCGACGACCCTCATCGCAGCGGCCCGCGGTGGCCGTCGTCGCCCAGGCCCGCCAGGGCGAGGGCGCTGAGCGCGCAGGCGCCGGCCGCGTAGTAGGCGGGGACGTCGGTGTCGCCCGTGGTGGCGATCAGGCCGGTGATGACGAGACCCGCGCAGCCGGAGAACACCGCGTTGGCCAGGGCGTACGCCACTCCGAGCCCGGTGCAGCGCACGCGTGCGGGGAACATCTCGGCGAGCATCGCGGGGCCCGGGCCGGCCAGCAGGCCGACCGCTGCGCCCGCGGCGAGGACGGCGGCGGCCTTGGCGGGCCCGGAGGCGTCGGGGTCCTGGAGCAGGTGCAGGAGCGGGAGGGCGAAGAGGACGACGGAGAGGGCCCCGCCGAGCATGACGGGACGGCGGCCGACGCGGTCGCTGAGCATTCCGGCGGGCAGGATCGACGCGGCGAAGCCGAGGTTGGCGAGGGCGGTGGCGATGAGGGCCTCCCGGAAGGACGCGCCGAGGGTGGACTGGAGGTAGGACGGCAGGACGACGAGGAAGGTGTACCCGGCGGCGGACCAGCCCATGATCCGCCCGACGCCGAGCACGATGGCCCGCACGGTTTCGGTCCAGGTGCCGGTGCCGGTGCCTGTGCCGGTCCCGGGCAGGGCTCCGGTCTCCGCGCGGCCGGGCGGTTCCCGTTCCTCCAGTCCCGTACGCAGCCACAGCGCGGCCAGACCCAACGGCAGGGCCATCAGGAACGGGATCCGCCAGCCCCACCCGTACAGCGCGGCCGGGCTGAGCAGCGAGCCCAGCAGGGCGGCTGCGCCGGCGCCGCAGAGCAGGCCGAGCGCGACGGTGAAGGACTGCCAGGCGCCGTAGCGGCCGCGTCGCCCGGGCGGCGCGGCCTCCGTCATCAGGGCCACGGCGCCGCCGAACTCCCCACCGGCGGAGAGTCCTTGCACGACCCGCGCCACCGTGAGCAGCCAGGGCGCGGCCGCGCCGACGGTGGCCTGGGTCGGGAGCAGGCCGATCAGGGTGGTGGCGAGCGTCATGAGCCCGACCACGAGGATCAGGGTGGGGCGGCGGCCGATGCGGTCCCCGAGCCGGCCGAACAGCACGGCCCCGACGGGGCGGAAGAAGAAGGCCACCGCGAAGGAGGCGTACGTGCCGAGCAGCGGTCCCGCACCCGCCGCGCCGGCTCCCGCGCCCGTCCCCGCATCCGGGGTGAAGAAGTGCGCGGCGATGACGGTGGCGAAGCAGCCGTACACGCCGAACTCGTACCACTCGACGAAGTTGCCCACCGAGCCGGCGAGCAGCGCGCGGCGCGGTCGGGTGCCGGTCGGCGGCGCCGGGCTGGGGGCGAGAGGGGTCACCCGTGCTGCGTGCCCGGTCCGCGCGGGCCCGATGCCTGGCAGCGGCCGGGTTCAGCAGATCGGCTCCCGCCGCGGGGCCGTCCGCCGCCCCGTGGCGCTCGGCGGAAGGTCGACGCGCGGCCGCACCGGCCTGATCCCGTAGTCTCGGCGGATGGCGACGTACTTCGACGTGCACCCTGAGAACCCTCAGCGACGCACCATCAGCAATGTGGCGGACAGCATCCGTTCCGGCGCGCTCATCGCGTACCCGACGGACTCCTGCTTCGCACTGGGCTGCCAGCTGGGCAACCGTGACGGCCTCGCGCGGATCCGGTCGATCCGCGACCTCGACGACCGCCACCACTTCACCCTGGTGTGCCAGAACTTCGCGCAGCTCGGCCAGTTCGTACACGTCGACAACGACGTGTTCCGGGCGATCAAGGCCTCGACGCCCGGCCCGTACACCTTCATCCTCCGTGCGACGTCGGAGGTGCCGCGCCAGCTGATGCACCCGAAGAAGAAGACCGTCGGAGTCCGGATCCCGGACCACGTCGTCACTCAGGCCCTGCTCGCCGAGCTCGGTGAGCCGCTGCTCTCCAGCACCCTGCTCCTGCCCGACGAGGACGAGCCGATGACTCAGGGCTGGGAGATCAAGGAGCGCCTGGAGCACGTGCTGGACGCGGTCGTCGACTCGGGCGACTGCGGCACCAGGCCGACCACGGTCATCGACTTCTCCAGCGGCGAGGCCGAGATCGTACGCCGCGGGGCGGGCGACACCACCCGCTTCGAGTAGCCCCGCGAGCCGGGAGCCGCGCCCCCGCAGTCGAACTGACCTACGATGAGGCCTCGTTGGCCGCTGCGGTACCGCAGCCGCATTTCCGCGACGGCGAGTCGAAGCCCGCCGTGTCCTGCCGCGGCGAACTGCCGGTGGCGCCCGGCCCGGACGGCACCTGACCCCTGCACCAGCCCGCGACCGGGGTGCTCGGCCAGGGCACCGTGGTCGCGCGACCACCCGGCGTACGCCAGGACAAGGACCGTACGGGATCCGGGGCAGGAGCCGACGACGGGGCGGACCGGCGCGGCCCCCGCTGGCGCCTGGCGCTGCCGGCCGAATTCGCCATCGAGGCCACCCGCACGCCCGGCTCCTGCCGGGTCGAGGGATCGAATCCCGTAACGGGCCGGTCGGGTGGGAACGTACGGTCCCGGGCGTCGGCGCCGTACTCGACGGCTGCGGCCGCGACGGCCCGGGCACCGCCCTCCGCGACTGCGGGACGTACGTCGTGGCGGACCCGCCGGATCGCCCGGATCGAGCACCGCGAGGGCGGGGTCCTGTGGGCGGAAGGGCTGAGACTGCCCGAGGGCAGGATCGATCGGGTGGGCTCCACCCACAGCTCGTGGCTGGTGATGGTCACCGCGCCCGAGGAGGGGACCTGCCGGGCGTCGTCGCCGCGGGCTCGATGCGGGCCGAAGGGGACCCCCGGGTTGGCAGGCGGACGTCGACCCGGACCAGCCCGAAGCGGCGCGGGACCCGGGCACCGGCTGTCGGTGGGACCGGACGGGGCCCCTCTTCTCGCACGCCGGCCTCGTGATCCCCGACACGGAGGGAGCCCGTGTCGTCCGCGCCCTCGACGGCCCGGGCGCCGCCGCCCGCCCACGGCTGGAGCCGGGCGAGTACCCGCTCAGGACCGAGCGCATGTTCCCGGCAGAGCGGACAGAGGTCTTCGTACGCGGCCCCGGTGGGCCGGACCGCGCCCGGGAGGACCCGGCGAAGGGCCCGAGGCCGGCCGGCCTCGGGCCCGGCGCCGCGATCGTCGACAGCGGTGTCTGGACCGACGTCAGACGGTGACGACGACCTTGGCCCGCGCGTGCTCCACCTCCAGGTACCGGATGGCCTCGGCTGCCTCGCTCAGCGGGTAGGTGCGGTCGATGACCGGGCTGATCCTCCCCGCCTCTGCGAGCCGTCTGAGCTCCGCCAGGTTCTCCCTGTCCGGTGTCGCCGTGAGGACGAGCAGCCGGTGGCCGGCGAAGCGCGACAGCGCCTGCCCCTTGATGATGAGCCCCATCGGCCCGAACAGGCTGCCGCCTTCGGACACGCCGCCGCCGGAGAGGACGAGCGTCCCGGCGGGGGTGAGCGCGCGCCGTATGTCGCTCAGCGAGCGGTTCCCCACCAGGTCGAACACGAGGTCGTACCGCTGCCCGCCGCGGGTGAAGTCCTCCTGGGTGTAGTCGACGACGTGGTCCGCGCCCAGCGACCGGACCAGGTCCGCGTTCTTCGTGCTGCACACGCCCGTCACCTCGGCGCCCAGGGACTTGGCGATCTGGATCGCGAACGTTCCCACTCCGCCCGACGCGCCGTTGACCAGCACCCGCTGCCCCGGCCCCACCCGTCCCAGGTCCCGCAGGCCCATGAGTGCGGTGTTGCCCGCCAGCGGCACCGCGGCCGCCTGCTCGAAGGTGAGGTTGGCGGGCTTCAGGTCCACCGCGCCCTCCGGGGCGCACACGTACTCGGCGAAGGCCCCGTCCGCCTCGCCGAACACCTCGTCGCCGGGGCTCAGCCGGGTCACGCCCTTGCCCACGGCCTCGACCAGGCCGGCGAAGTCCGTGCCCCGGATCCTCTCCTTCGGCTTGCGGAGCCCGAGCACGAGGCGCGCCACGTACGGGTCGCCCCTCATGAGGTGCCAGTCGCGCGCGTTGACCGCGGCCGCGCGGACCCGTACGAGCACCTCGCCTTCGGCGACGACCGGCTTGTCGACCTCCCGGAACTCCAGGACGTCGGGCGATCCGTACCGGTCCTGGGCTATGGCCTTCACTATGCCTCCGTGCCGCGCGCCGCCTCGGCGCGCCATGGGTCGGCCGGCCGGAAGGCCCGCGCTACTCGCGAAGGTAGGCGGGCACGCCCCTCAAGGACATCCGGGACCGCCCCCTAAGGGCTGCTCCGCTCAAGGCGGTCGGGTCGCGCGAGGTGGCAGTTGCGGTCAGCTCCCCGCAGGGGTCGGCTTCGGCGGGTTGATCAGCCCCTCCGGGGGGCCCAGGGTGACGGGGGCGTCGGCGGGCTTGAAGTCGTGCATGACCCGCACCTGGGAGCCCGAGCCGGCCATGTGCCCGAGTTTCATGGTCACCTCGAACCAGGTGATCCGCTTGTGCTCGTCCAGCCTCAGGTCGACCACGACCTCTTCCGTGCTGTGGTCCGGGAAGGCGGACGTGAGCATGTCGCGACCGGCCGGGGACATGCTCATGGGGTCCATGGAGACGTGCAGTTCGCGCCCGTCGGTCCCGGAGCTGGAGAGGGAGGCGAGGGCCCCGGGGGTGAAGCCCGCCAGCAGCCGTGCGGTCATCAGCGGGTTCGCGGCGCGCGCCCGCCGGGCCACGACGCCCAGTTCTTCGGTCTTCTTCGCGAGCTGCCCCTGCGACAGGGCCACCCAGGCCGGCTTGCCCGTCTTGTCGACGGCCTTCCAGTACCGGACGTACGTCTGCCCGCCGGCGTAGCGGGCGGTGTCGGTGTGCCCGTCCTCCGTGAACTGCATCTCGTACGACCCGCCCGCGGCGGCCTCCGCCGCGTCCCCCCGGTACTGGCCGGTGCCGGGGATCGGGCTCGGTACGCCGCCGTCGACGTCCTTCGGCGGGGTGAACAGCACCTCGGACGCCGTGCCCGGCGAGTCCAGCAGGGCCTGGCCCGCCGCGTGCACGGTGTCCAGGTCCTTGACCTGCGCCGCCGTCAGGCAGGTCGTGACGCCCTTGGGCATCTTGCAGGTGGACTCGCCGGAGCAGGCGGACAGCGTGGCGAGCGCCAGAACGGCTGCCGCCGCCCACGCCGAACGCCGGAAGGAGGCAGCAGACATGTGTGTGGTTCCCCGTGTGTGGTCGATCCGGGGAAAGCCGGAGCAGCCTGGTCCCCCGGCCAAGCCCCGCCAGGCTACCGGACCCCTGCCGAAGTCCCTGTCGGCAGGAGCCCGGCCGGTTCACTCGCCGGGTGGGCCAGGGTCCGGGCCCGTCAGCTGGGGCCGACCCAGTCCTGCTGGTCGGGGTCGGTCGCTTCCGGCTCGGCCGCTTCCGGCTCGGCCGGTACCGCCGTCGGGCCGACCCAGCCGTCCGGCGCCACGCCCGGGCCGATCCAGTCGGCGTGCTGCACGTTGTCCGCGGCTGCCGCCTCGGTCTCCTCGGGCTCGTTCTCCGCCATGTCTCCCCCAATTCCCTTGTGGTTGTGCAGAGTTCGACGCATCGAACGGCTGCTCGGTTCCACGGAGGCCGAACCGGAGCCATTCAGCCAATCCTTGACATGGTCCTGACATTTCAAGGTCCCTGTGACACGTTCCTGCGTGCCCCACCTCCCCCACAAGCACGTGACGAAGAGGAGCAGCAGGATGAACCTCTCGAAACTGTCCGGAGTGACCGCCCTCGCGGCCGCGGTGATCATCGGTGGAACGACCGCGGCCTCGGCCCTCGGCCCCACCGCCGATCAGCGTCTGGACGGCACGATCGTGGTCGCGGGCAACACCTGCAGCTGGACCGACGCGCGCACCAGCGCCAACCCCCCGGCCGCCCTGACCGTCGACCGCACCAGCATCAACCCGCCCGCCGGCAACCTCGCCTGCAGCGGCGGCATCACGGCCACGCTCAACAACAACCCCGCCTTCACCTTCGACGACGCCGCCGGGCTCGCCAGGACCGACGCCATCGACATCTCGGGCAAGCAGAGCTTCATCTCCTGCCGCTTCAAGGCCTCGAACATCACGTGGAACCGCGACGGGGCCACCCGCAAGTACCTCAACCAGGCCTTCACCGCGACCAAGGTCTCCGGCAGCTTCCTGTGCCCCGGCTCGGTCACCACGGCCGCCGGGGAAGCCTCCATGCTGTTCCGCTGACCTCCCGTCACCGCAGGCCCCGCACCGGGGGCTGCGGTGACGGCCCGGGGCTACGCTCCCTCGGCGGCCTCCCCCAGGCCCTGCGGGAGCCGGCCGGTGTGGACGATGCCGAGGCTCTGCGTGGCCCGGGTCAGGGCGACGTAGAGGTCGCTCGGCAGGTGGTCGGCCGGTTCCACCACGATCACCGTGTCGAACTCCAGCCCCTTCGCCTGGCGCGGGTCCAGCAGCACGACCGCACGGGTCAGGTCCGGCCCCTCGCCCGCCCGTACGCCGGGCAGCGCGGGCGCCAGCGCCTCGTGCAGCGGGCGCGGCGCGATCACCGCGAGGCGGCCCTCGGCCGGGGTGCCCTCCCGTACTGCCTCCTCGACCGTACGGACCAGATGGGCCAGGTCGTCGGCCCTGCGCACCCAGGGCCGGTGCCCCGTGGTCCGCACGGAGCTCGGGGGCTCGAAGTCGGGCCGCCGGGCCCGCAGGACGGCGGTGGCGACATCCATGATCTCGGCCGGCGTACGGTAGTTGACGCCGAGCCGCACCAGGTCCCAGCGGTCCGCGACGTACGGCTCCAGGATCTCCCGCCACGAACCGCAGCCGGCCTCGTCGCCGGTCTGGGCCGGGTCGCCCACCAGCGTCATGGAACGGGTCGGACAGCGCCGCATCAGCAGGCGCCACGCCATCGCGGACAGCTCCTGGGCCTCGTCCACGATGACGTGCCCGAAGGCCCAGGTACGGTCGGCGGCGGCCCGCTCGGCCGCACTGCGGTGGTCGGCCTCCTCGTGCCGCTCCGCCATCCGCTCCGCGTCGACGATGTCGTGGGCGGCGAGGAACTCGTTCTCCATGTCCTCGAATTCATAGGACTCCGACCCCAGCGACAGGTCCAGCACACCCTGCGCGTACGCGATGCGCTCCAGCCGCTCGCGCTCCTCGGCGGCGCGCTGCGCACTGTCGTCCACGCCGAGGAGTTCGGCGGCCTCGTCGAGGAGCGGAATGTCGGCAGGAGTCCAGTCGTCCGTCCCGCCGCGCCGCGCGCGGCGGATCAACTCGGCATCCTGCTGCGGAAGATGGGTGGGCGCCTCCAGGAAGTCGGAGACCAGCCGCTGGGGGGTGAGCTGCGGCCACAGGGTGTCGATGGCGGCGTGCACCTCGGCGCTGGTCGCGATCTCCTTGCCGAGCTGCGCGATATCGTCCGGGCCCAGCAGGTTGGGTCCGCCGTAGGGATCCGCGCCGAGCCGGTCCGCGAGCTGCTCGGTGAGCGCGTCGATGATCCGGAACGCGAAGTACGGGCGGGCCAGGTTGTGCGGCAGCCCGGTGGCCCGCGCCCGGTCACGGGCCTCGTGGGCCATGCCCCGGTCGAGGAGCAGCGTCCCGTAGTCGTCGTGGTCGATCTCGATGGCGGGTTCGGGGACGACGTCGGAGTCCTCGCCGCTGCCTGCGGGCACGGTGTCGGGCAGCGTCTGCCGGTCGCTCACGACGCGGGCGAGGACCTCGGCCATCTCGGCGCGGCCCTTGACGGCGGCGGCGCCGGGCCGTTCGGTGGCGGTGGCCCGGATGCCGGGAAAGAGCTCGCCCGGCGAGGCGAGCAGGACGCCGGTCTCGCCGAGGGCCGGGAGCACCTCACCGATGTAGCCGAGGAAGGCCGGGTTCGGGCCGACGATCAGCACGCCGCGCTTGGCGAGCAGCTCGCGGTGGGCGTAGAGGAGGTAGGCGGCGCGGTGCAGGGCGACCGCGGTCTTGCCGGTGCCGGGGCCTCCTTCCACGACCAGCACCCCTCGGTGCGGGGAGCGGATCACGCGGTCCTGCTCGGCCTGGATCGTCTGCACGATGTCGTGCATGCGGCCGGTGCGGGCGGCGTCGAGTGCGGCGAGCAGCACCGCGTCCGCGTCGGCTCCCTCGTACCCGGTGCGCTCGCTGTCGGTGAGGTCGAGGATCTCGTCGTGCAGGCCCGTGACCTGGCGGCCCCGGGTGGTGATGTGCCGGCGGCGGCGCAGCCCCATGGGGAAGTGGCCGGTGGCGAGGTAGAAGGGGCGCGCCACCTCGGCCCGCCAGTCGAGAATGAGGGGCGTGCGCTCGGCGTCGTCCTGCCTGATTCCGATACGGCCGATGCGGTGGTCGCGTCCGTCGGAGAACTCGAGCCGGCCGAAACAGAGACCGTTCTCGCCCGAGTTCAGAGCGGAAAGCAGACCGGACTGTTCGAATACGAGCACATCGCGCTCCAGTCGTGCCTGAACGCCGTTGCCGCCTTCGCCGAGCGCCGCCTGTACGGCGTGTTCGGCCTGGTAGCGCAAGTCGTCGAGGCGCGCGTAGAGCCCGGTGATGAATTGCTGCTCATTCCGGAATTCTTCGGTTGACAATTCCACTCCTGACGCGATACAGTGTCCTCGTAAGCTTCTTCACGTCATTGTTGAGCCCAGACGTGAAACAACCAATATACGCAGACGAATACCCCGGCCGCCAATGGGACCGGGGTATTTTTGCGTCCGAAGTCTGAAATCGGGGAGTCGCTCCGGCCCGTCAGGCGGCCGGGGTCGGGGCCTGGGCCGGGGCCTCGTCGAGTTCCCAGGCGTGGCGCTTGAACTCCCGGACGAAGTCGGCGTGGTCCTCCCACTGGCGGGCGACGCCGCGCAGGACGTCCCAGTGGTGCTCGACCGACTGGTCGATCGCACGGCGCAGTGCCGGCTCGGCCGTCTCCCGCTTCTCGATGAGCCCCTTGACCGCGGAGGCCTCCAGCACCGCGTTGCGCAGCGCCCGCAGTGCCCGGGAGGTGTCGTCCATCCCGAAGCCGTTGTCGCTGCCGGTTTCCTCGGCGAAGAGAGGGGTGAGGCGCGCCTCGATGAACGCGGTGATGCGCTCGAAGTGCCGTACGTCCATCGGGGGACTCCATTCCTGCCGCACGACTTACCGGTCGTGCACGTCGGGTGGCCGGATACCGGCTCCCGGCAATTGTCCAGGCGCGGTCCGCCCCACCGGGACGCGGGGGGGCGGATCCGGCGGCGGACGAACTGCCGCGCGGGTGGCGGCGCCGACTGCCGTCACCCGCGCGGATCCTCCGGCCGGGCCGGTCAGGTGTTGATGCAGGTGTTGGCGGCGGCCGGGTTGAGCAGTCCGATGATGTTCACCGAGTTCCCGCACACGTTGATCGGGATGTGGATGGGAACCTGGACCACGTTGCCCGAGAGCACGCCCGGCGAGCCAACGGCGACGCCGTGCGCCTCGGCGTCGGCGGAGGCGACGGAGGCTCCGCCGAGGAGCAGGGCGCCGGCGGCGAGGGCGAGTGCGGCGCTCTTGAGAACACGCGACATCAGATGTCTCCTTCTGATTCCAGCGATGTGCCGGGAGGCGCATCGCACGGCCCTTGGTCAGGTCCGCACCCCTTCTTTCGTCCTCCGGAGCCGCTCAGGACTGTCTCCAGGGGCTCATTCCCTCGAAGGGATGACCCTGGCGGGCGCATTGGGGGGAAGACGGACCAATCCGCCCTGCCATCGCGAACGTTCGTTCATGCGGTGGATGTACGAATAGGGTCGCGGCTCACAGTGTGCGGACCCGCTGGTCGCGCAACTGGTAACGCGCCGCGACCACGGCCAGCTTGCCCGTGGCGATGCGGCGCGCGATGTCGGGCTCGGCGGCCAGGAGCTCGCGGGTGCGGCGCGCGTGGGCGTCGATCGTGGCGTCGACGCGGGCCTCACCGTGCTGGCCGCGGTCGATGGAGGGCCGGATCCGCTCGGCCAGGTACTGGATGTGGGCGGGCAGTTGCTCTCCCGTCTCGTCCGCGTGGACCGCGGCGCCGACGGCTCCGCACGACTGGTGGCCGAGCACCAGCACCAGCGGAACGTCCAGTTCCAGGACCCCGTACGCGATGCTGCCGAGCACCGCCTCGTCCAGCACCTCGCCCGCGGAGCGCACCGTCAGCAGATCGCCGAGCCCCTGGTCGAAGACGAGTTCGGGCGGCACGCGCGAGTCGACGCAACCCAGCACGATCGCGAAGGGGTGCTGGGACTCGGTGAGCCGCAGGCGTACGGACGGGGATTCGTGTGGGTGTTCCTGACGGTACGCCGCCCAGCGCCTGTTGCCGGCGGCCAGCCGGCGCATCGCCTCCTGCGGGGTGACGGGGCGGCTGTCGGTCGCGGGTCGTGCGGCGGCGGGGAAAGCGGAACCGAGGGCGAGGACGGATCCCGCCGCGGCCGTGCCCGCCAGTGCGGTACGCAGGAGCCCGCGGCGCGATGGCGAACTGATGGCTGAAGTCCGTATGTTCGACTGCATTGGGGGAAGCTAACCCCGCATCCCGGGGCCGGCCGCGCGCGGTCCGGAGAATGGCGGGATCCGGCCAGGAGCAGGCTCGTTCACCACCGACCGTGTCCCACGCTCCGGACGAGCACACCGAACCCGTTCGCCGGACTTTCACCGACGGGGCCCGCGCCGCACACCGGAGAGCGGCCAACAGCGGGAAAACTGGCCCGGGAACGCTCCTGCGGTCCCGTCGGGCACAGCGGGATCGGGAGCGCGGATGAGCGGGCTGGGCCGACGTGGATTTCTGACCGGCGCCGGGATCCTCGGATGGCAGGCGGCCACGGGCACCGCGGCCGCGGCCACGCGGGCGGCGCTCGACGCCGTCAGCGCGGCGGGGTACGTCGAGGTGCAGTTGCTGCACATCACGGACCTGCACGGCTATCTCGGCGCCGCCCCGGCCCGGGACTCCGTCATCACCGGAGCCGGCGGCGCGAAGTACACCGTCGGCGGGGTCGCGTACATGGCCACGCACCTCGAGCGGCTGCGGGCCGGGCGGGACCACTCCTTCTTCTTCGCGCCCGGAGACCTCTTCTCGGGCTGGGAGTTCCCCGCCTTCACACTGTCCGACGAGCCCACGATCGAGGCGCTCAACCGGCTCGGGCTGGACTTCGCGACGGCCGGGAACCACGAGTTCGACCGCACCCCCGGCTTCCTCGTCCAGCACATGGAGCAGGGCGTCCCGTACGAGGGCGCCGGCCTGACCAACACGTTCCCCGACTCGCGCGGGCAGCTGTTCCACGGCGCCGACTTCCGCTACTACAGCGCCAATGCCGTGGCCGGACCGGCGGGGGCGACGGTGCTGCCCCCGTACAACATCGAGTGGGTACCGGCGCCGGACGGACGGCAGTTGCCCATCGGCTTCATCCACCTGACGGCCCTGGGCTCGGAGGGCTTCCCGAACTCCTTCCAGCCCGGCCTGACGACGCTGGACGAGCTGTCCGCGGCCAACCGCTGCGCGGCGGAGCTGAAGGCGCGCGGAGTGGGCGCCATCGTCCTCAGCATGCACGACGGGGCGACGGCCGGGACAGACTTCGACTCCGGCAGCGAACCCAGTGGACCGGCGTACGAGCTGGCGCTGCGCGTGTCCCCGGACATCGACGCCATCGTGACCGGGCACTGGCACTCGGCCTTCAACATGATGCTGCCCGACCCGGCGGGGCGGCCGCGGCCGTTCGTCGAGGCCGGCTGCCACGGGCAGCTCGTGGGCGAGATCAACCTGCGTCTCGACCCGGTGACCGGGACGGTGGTCCGCGAGCTGACCACCTCGGCCAACCACCCCAACACCCGGGACGTGACGCCCGATCCGGAGTTGCAGGAGGTGGTGGACCACTGGCAGGGCTACGCCGCGCAGCACGCCGCGAGGACCATCGGCCGCCAGCGCGCCTCCTTCCGCCGCGCCCTCTCGCCGGCCGGCGAGAGCACCATGGGCAACCTGGTGGCCGACTGGGCGCTGTGGGCGGCCGGTCAGGCGCCGGACTCGTTCGACACCAGCCCCCGCGCCGATCACGGGCCGACGGACCTCGCCCTGATCGCGCTGGCCCCGCGGATCGGCCGGAGCGTCGTCAACACCGACCTGCTCCTCGGGTCCGCCGCGGAGGCACCCGTCAGCTTCGAGCGGGCCTGGCGGGCCGTCGGGTACGGGAACCCGCTGGTCTCCGCGACGGTCAGCGGGCGGCAGTTGCACGACGCCCTGGAGCAGCAGTGGGCGCAGGACGCCCGCGGACTGCTGACGTACGCCCCGCTGGCGGTCTCTGGGAACGTCCGGTACTCCTTCGACCCGGCGGGGCCCGTCGGCGACCGGGTGGCTCCGGCCGATGTGCTCATCGGCGGCGCCGCGCTGCGGCCGGACGGCGCGTACCGGCTGGTGACCACCTCGTACACCTTCACCGGGCAGGACGGCTACCCGGCGCTCGGCGGCTTCCGGGATCCGGTCCGCCATCGGCGCGACATGGAGAGCTTCGTCGCGTACGTCGCCGAACTCGGGACGCTGCGGGCGGTGTCGACCGGCCGGGTCACCGCCAAGGGCACCGCCGCCTCCCCCGGGCTCCCGGCGCAACTGCTCGCGCCGTCCGAGCCGGTGCCGTCGCTGCCGACGCCCGTGGCGGCGGCCGAGGAGGCCGCCCGCGACACCGGGCGGCGCCCGGTCTGCTGACCCCGTGCCGGGCGGCGCGCGGAGCCGCGTACGGGGATAGCCTCGGCCCATGGATGAGCTGAACGGGGTACAGATCATCGCCTTCGCGGACGCGCAGGCATTCGAGGACTGGCTGGCCGAACACCACACGCGCCACGAGGGGGTGTGGATCAAGATGGCCAAGAAGAAGTCGGGCATCGCGAGCGTCTCCGATGACGAGGTGGTCGACATCGGGCTCTGCTACGGCTGGATCTCCGGGCAGCGGCGCTCCCTCGACGGGCAGTACTACTTGCAGAAGTACGTGCCGCGCAGGCCGAGGAGCCTGTGGTCCCAGGTGAACGTGGACAAGGTCGCGGACCTGACGGCGGCGGGCCGCATGCGCGCACCCGGCCTGGCCGAGGTGCGCAAGGCCCGGGAGGACGGCCGGTGGGCGGCGGCCTACGAGTCGCAGAGGTCGGCGACCACGACCGTGCCGCCGGACGTCGTGGCGGCGCTGGAGGCGCGTCCGGAGGCCAAGGAGGCCTTCGAGGCGCTGGATCGGACCGGGCGCTACCTGGTGATGCTGCCGGTGCTCCAGGCCCTGACGCCGGAGGCCCGGCGGGCCCGGCTCGACAAGGCCCTGCGGCTGCTCGCGGGCGGCGGGGAGTCCGGCTGAGCCGAGTTCTTCGGGGTTCTTCGGGGTTCTTCGGGGTTCTTCGGGGTTCTTCGGGGTTCTTCGGGGTTCTTCGGGGGTTCTTCGGGGGTTCTTCGGGACCGCCGCCGGCGGGGGGACTCGTAGCCCTTTGAACGGATTGGACAAGCAGTCGATGTTACGAACACGATGGGGCCGCTAGATCGCGGCTGCGCAGGGGGGCAAACCGCTCATGTTGTGAACTCCCTCCGCTCCGGCCGTTTCGTCCCCGTTTGAGACCCTGGAGAGACTTCGCCATGAGCTTCGGCGATCCGAACAACCCGTACAGCCAGCAGCCTCCGCAGGGGCAGCCCGGATACCCGCCCCAGGGTCAGCCCGGATACCCGCAGCAGGCGCCGCAGGGCGTCCCCCCGCAGTACGGGTACCCGCAGCAGGCGCCGCCGCCGTACGGCGCGTACCCGCCGGCTCCGGGCATGCCCGGGATGCCCGGGCCCGGCATGCCGGGTGCCGGAATGCCGCCGCTGGCCCACTGGGGCCTGCGCGTCGGGGCGTACCTGCTCGACCTCCTGATCATCGCCGGCCCGATGTACGCGCTGGGCTTCATCGACCTCGCGATGGCCGACGACCCGGCCACCGCGGACCCCGGCGCCTTCTTCTTCATCGGCGTGGTCTACGCCATCGGCATGGGCTTCTTCCAGCTGTACAAGGAAGGCTCGACCGGCCAGACGATCGGCAAGAAGGTCGTGGGCATCAG
This sequence comes from Streptomyces sp. NPDC037242, assembly GCF_055604165.1. Classification (NCBI taxonomy): domain Bacteria; kingdom Bacillati; phylum Actinomycetota; class Actinomycetes; order Kitasatosporales; family Streptomycetaceae; genus Streptomyces; species Streptomyces sp. NPDC037242. The sequence goes on along the minus strand of NZ_JBVJUY010000006.1, from coordinate 64,170 downwards.
CCTGCGCAACGAGGCCGACGGGAGCACGCTCGGCTTCGGCAAGGCGTTCCTGCGCAAGCTGGCGCACATCGTCGACGGCCTGCCCTGCTACCTCGGCTGGCTGTGGCCGCTGTGGGACGCGAAGAAGCAGACCTTCGCCGACAAGATCTGCAGCACCGTCGTCATCAAGGTCGACAAGGGCTGAGCAGCAGTCCGCAGACAGGGGCCCGTCCGGTTTCGGACGGGCCCCTGCCCGTTGTGCGGGCTGTCAGGGGAACCACCCGGGCTCAAGTGCCGTGCGAGCCCGGTCCGGTGCACTCGCGGCGCAACACATGTGCGAAGAACGGCCGTGTGCACCCATACCCAGGAGGACATCCCATGGTCACCAGACGACGCGTGATCGGCGGTGCCATCGCCGCGACCGGAGGCACCCTGATAACCGGCGGCGCGCTGTTGCCACTGGTCAACGCCCGGACTGCCGAGGCGGCCCCCGCCTCGCCGGTGGCGGTGCCGGCCCCGTTCACCGTGAAGATGCCCCGGCTGCCCGTGCTCTCGCCGATCTCCACCTGGGGCGGGCAGGACACGTACGCCGTCACCATCAAGGAAGTCGAGCGGGAGATCCTGCCCGGCGTGCAGACCAAGGTGCTGACCTTCAACGGGCACTTCCCGGGAGCGGTGATGCGCGCGCGCAGCGGGCGCAAGGTCGTCGTCCGGCACCGCAACACGCACGACATGCCGGTCTCCATCCACCTGCACGGCGCCAACGTGCCGCCGGAGGAGGACGGCGGGCCGATGGACACCTTCGGGCCGGGCACCTCGCGTACGTACACCTACCTCAACGAGCAGCCGAACGCAGCGCTGTGGTTCCACGACCACGCCCACCACATGGAGTCCGAGCACGTCTACCGCGGACTGTCGGCCACCTACCTGCTCTCGGACGAGACCGAGCGCGCCCTGCCGCTGCCGTCCGGGCAGTACGAGGTGCCGATCGCGCTGCGCGACGCACGGTTCGACGAGGCCGGGCAGCTCGTCTACGTCATGGGCGACGCGTTCGGGCGCAGCACGATCCTCGCCAACGGGAAGCCGAGCCCGTACTTCGAGGTCGCGGCGCGCAAGTACCGCTTCCGCCTCCAGAACTCCTCCAACCAGAGGTTCTTCCAGCTGCGCCTGTCGGACGGCGGCGAGATGATCCAGATCGGGTCGGACGGCGGCCTGCTGGAGAGCCCGTTCCCGACCAACTCGATCGGGCTGTCGTCCGGCGAGCGGGCGGACGTGGTCATCGACTTCTCCCGCTACCCGGTGGGCACGAAGATCGTCCTGGAGAACACCCTGGGTCCGGGTTCGCCCGACCTGGTGGGCAAGGTGCTGCGCTTCGACGTCGTACGGACCGCCTCCGACCCCAGCAGCGTGCCGTCGACGCTGCGCACGCTGCCGGCGATCGCCTCGCTGCCGGCGCCGGCGGTGCAGCGCACGATCGTGATGAGCGTGGACGAGGACGGCCGCCAGGAGCCGCGGGGGCTCATGGACGGGCAGGTCTGGGACCCGGACCGGATCGACCAGACGGTCGCGTTCGGCACCTCGGAGGTGTGGACGGTCACCAACGCCAACAAGTTCGTCCCGCACAACTTCCACATGCACCTGCTGCAGTTCCGGGTTCTGGAGCGCAACGGGGTGCCGGTGGCACCGGGCGAGGCGGGACTGAAGGATACCGTGCGGGTCATGCCGGGCGAGACGGTGAAGCTGCACGCCACCTTCAACACGTACAAGGGGACGTACGTCTACCACTGCCACATGCTGGACCACTCGGCGATGGGCATGATGGCGAACTTCCGCGTGCGCTGAGGTTGTTGGCCGGCCGGGCCGGGGGCGGGTCTGCGCCTCCGGCTCGCGGGTGCCCGCCCTGCGGCGCCTCGGTCCGCCGTCATGGACACTTGCCCGACAGAGGTGGAGCGGTTCGAAACGGTGGTACGGCTGTAGGGGGAGAATGATGTTCGAAGTGCTGCCGGGAACGGGTCTCGCCTTGCCGTGCGATGCGGGCGTTCTGCGGTTTGGGATGCCCGAGCGAGAGGCCCAGTGGGCCGTCGCGACCCTCGCGGACGTCCGCGAGACCTGGGTCTGCCAAGCGGGATGGGCCTTCGCGGCCCGCTACGAAGGCCTGGAGCTGCTCGCTTACGGCGACTGCACGGACCGGCAGGGCCGCACCGGCCACGACGGGGACGGGCTCGCAGCCGTCCACCTGCGCAGGTGCGGGGCCTCCCCGACCGGGCCGTCCGCCATGCCGGTGGCTCTCCGGGGCGTCGACCTGTTCGGGTACCCGGCGGCCGAGGTGCTGGCCGCCCTGGAGCCGGTTGCTCACCCCGGGGTGAGGCTGTCGCCGGCGCCGTCCCCGGCCGGCCATCTCTCGGCGGTAGAGCTCTCGGCCGTGTGAGAGTCGTCGGGGACGGCATCGCCGTTCGTCTGCGAACCGGTACCGACATATGTAGAGTCGGGTCCATGCGGATGACACCCCAACTGGAGTGCGTCCTACGGTTCTTCCTGGAGGAGCCCGGGGCGCGACGTTACGGGTACGAGGTCATGAAGGCGACGCGCCTGGCGAGCGGCACCGTCTACCCCCTGTTCGCCCGGCTGCAGGACAACGGCCTGGTGGTATCGGCATGGGAGACCCCGGCCGATGAGGGCCAGCGACCCCGCCGCTACTACCAGCTCACCGGTGAGGGCGTGCGGGTCGCCCGACTCGAACTGGCCCACCTCACTCAGCAAAGGCACACCGGACCGGTCGCCGCCGCGCGCCCCGCTACGGGAACCGCCGGATGAGCCGCCCGGTCCGCCCCGACGCCCTGCCACTACGGCTGGGCGAGTACGTGCTCCGCAGGGCGTGCAAGCTGATGGCGAACTCCGGGCGCGCCGAGGACAAGGCGGCAGAGCGCGAAGAGCTCGAACGGGACTGGTGCACCGAACTCGCGGCCGTGCACTCGGATCCGGACATCCCGTCCACCCTGGCCAGGGCGTCGAACACCCTGCGTTACGCCGTCGGCCTGCTCGGGTACGCCACCCGCGCGAGCGCTGCGCGGAACCTGTCGTGCGACGGCCGGTACGCGCCCAGAGCGGGGAGTCCCATGGGCATCCTCATCATGGGCGCGGCCGTGGGCCTGCTCGCCGGCGTCGTCGGCGCTGTCACAGGGGGCATCGGCGGAGCCTTCGCCGGCGGCCCGATGGGCGCGTTCGTCGGCTTCTGGCTGGGCGGATTCGGCAGCATCCTCGGAGGATTCCTCCTGGTGGCGACCTACAGCCACGGCAGCAGCAGGGTATCCGTCCGCGCACTGCTCACCCTGCTCTCACCCTTGCCCTTCTGGGTCCTGGGTCCGCTGGTCGGCCTGGCCGTCGGCGCACCCATCGGTGCACCGACGGGCTTTCTCGCCGCGCTGCACAACGGCGCCGTGGGGGAAATCGCCGTCACTCTCTTCATGGCAGCCATGGCGGTGATCTCGTTCACCGACGGACGGCGGAGCCCCAATGGGTGAGCCGTCCCGCCGCGCGCGGCACCTTCGCCCGGCTTTCGCCGCCCACAACTCTACATATGTCGCCCGGGCCTTCCGGGCGTCGCATCCCCCTCGAACCCGGCACTCCCTGGAGGCGTAACGCATGCCGCGCGACCCGATGGACAGGAATCGCTCCACCCCTCCTCCGGACGAGCCGTTCGACCTCTACGGCCTGGTCCTGCTCGCCCTGACCGCCGGAGCCGTGTACGTCGCCTACCGGAATCCGGCGTTCGGTGCAGCTCTCGCCGTCGGCGTCCTGGTGCTGCTCGCCCTCCACACCCTCGTGAAGCGCAGGTAGCCCGCGCACCGGCCGCCCGCCCTGGAAGCGGGCGGCCGGCAGGACGTCAGGGCTTCGGGAGGGTGCAGCCCGGGCGGGCCAGGTCGATCTTGTTGCCCGGCGCGATGCACGGGACGATCGTGTACGTCTCCTGGGCGTAGTTGATGCCCCGGCGGACCGTCACGTTGCCGCTCTCGTCGACCTCGCACGGGTTGTTGTCCGTGCAACGCTGACCGTCCTCGTTGCCCGTGTTGTTGACGGCCACGACCTTGCCGGTCGTCGTGTCGATCACGGGCGACCCGGAGGTGCCGCCGATGGTGTTGCAGGACGAGGTGTAGCGGACCGAGTCCTTCCAGGTCCAGGCGCCCTCCTTCAGGCGGTACGCGAACCCGTCGATGTTGCAGCTGTAGGTCCGCTTCCAGTACCCGGACACCACCTTGATCGCCGAACCCTGCGTCGGGTGGGCGTCGTTGAGGGTCAGCGCGCTGATGCCGTACTGGCTCTGGATCTGCGCGTAGGTCTTGGTCAGCTGGTAGATCGAGATGTCCGTGTCGGTCATCGTCGCGTACGAGACCTTGCTGGCCCGCAGCGTCGCAACCTTGGAACCCGACGCGTTGAGCAGCGAGAAGGAGCGGCTGGACGCCTGGTCCTTGATGACCTCGCCGGCCGCCGGGAAGCCGGTCTCCAGACAGTGGCCGTTGGACAGGACGAGGGCCGGGTCGCCCGGCTGGGAGCCGGGCGCGCGGACGACGGAGCCCGAGCAGTTGCTCAGCGCGACCGTGCCGGCGAAGTTGACCGCGACGGCCTGCGCGGCCGGGCCCTGGGGTGCCGAGGCCGCGGCCGGTGCTGCCGCCGCTCCTATCAGGAGCAGCGAGAACACGGCGCCGACGAGAGGCTTGTTCATGTGGGGGTTCCCCTCTGGTGACGATCCGAACCGAAGATCCTCCGGTTGTCATGCGCATTGTTGGGATCTCGGCCCCAACTCACAAGAGGGCATGTTCAGTTGGCGATCGGCTACAACGGCCGTATTCCGGCTTGCCGATTCCGGATGTCCGCCGGTACGGGGGCGCGCCCGCGCGCGCGAGGCCGACCGCCTTTGCCCGCACATCCCTTGACGGCCCCGAGGCCGGGGAGCACAGTGGCCAACGCACCGCTTGAGAGCGCTCTCAAAGCCGCGGGCCCCGGTCCGCGCCTCCCCCGCAACGCGCCCCACGGCGCCTCAGAGAGGCCATCCCCCCATGCGTCTGACATCCGGCAGAAAGCGCCGGCCCGCCCGACGGGCCGTCATCGCCGCCCTGAGCACGATGGCGGTGGCCGCGGCGGCCGCCGCGGCCGTCACCCTGCCCGCGAGCGCCGTCGCCCCGCCGACTCCGGCGGGCTGGTCCCAGGTGTTCCTGGACGACTTCGACGGGGCCTCGGGCTCCGGGGTGAACACCGCCGACTGGCAGTACACCACCGGCACCAGCTACCCCGGGGGGCCCGCCGCCTTCGGCACCGGCGAGGTCGAGACGATGACCTCGGACCCCTCCAACGTCTCGCTCGACGGCGCCGGGAACCTGCGGATCACCCCACGGCGGGACGCGGCCGGGAACTGGACCTCCGGCCGCATCGAGACCAGGCGCTCCGACTTCCAGGCCCCGGCGGGCGGCAAGCTGCGTACTGAGGCCCGTATCCAGATGCCCAACGTCACGGGCGCCGCCGCCAAGGGCTACTGGCCGGCGTTCTGGATGCTGGGCGCCCCCTACCGGGGCAACTGGTGGAACTGGCCCGGGGTCGGCGAGCTGGACATCCTGGAGAACGTCCAGGGCATCAACAACGTATGGGCCACGATGCACTGCGGCACGAGCCCCGGGGGTCCGTGCAACGAGAAGTCGGGCATCGGAGGCCAGCGCGTGTGCACCGGCACCACCTGCCAGGGCGGCTTCCACACCTACGCCGTGGAGTGGGACCGGTCCTCGGCCGTGGAAGAGATGCGGTTCTACCTCGACGAGGTCAACTTCCACACCGTACGGGCGAGTCAGGTGGACGCGGCGACCTGGGCCAACGCCACGAACCACGGCTACTTCATCATCCTGAACGTCGCCATGGGCGGGGAGTTCCCGGCGGCCTTCGGCGGCGGCCCCGACGCGGGCACCGAGCCGGGCCACCCGATGGTCGTGGACTACGTCTCCGTCCTGCGGTCGTCGGGCGCCAGCACCCCGCCGACGACTCCGCCCACGACGCCTCCGACCACCCCGCCGACGACGCCTCCCACCACTCCCCCGACCACCCCGCCGCCCGGCAACCGTGACGCGTACTCCGCCATCCAGGCCGAGTCCTACGACGACCAGGCCGGGCTGGCCAAGGAGACCACCACCGACACGGGCGGCGGCCAGGACGTCCACGCGATAGCCAACGGCGACTGGGCCCTGTACCGCGGCGTGAACTTCGGCACCGGCGCGGCCAGGCAGTTCTACGGCCGCGTCGCCAGCGGCGCGGCCGGCGGGGTGAGCGGACTCGTCGAGGTCCGCCTCGACAGCCGCACGAGCGCGCCGGTCGGCAGTTTCTCGGTCGCGAACACCGGCGGCTGGCAGAGCTGGCGGACGGTACCGGCGAACATCACGGGCGTCACCGGCACGCACGACGTCTACCTGACCTTCACCAGCGGCCAGCCGGCCGACTACGTGAACGTCAACTGGTTCGGCTTCGGGCACTGAACGGACCCAGGAGCGCGCTCATGAACACACCGCATCGCAGGCAGCCGAAGCAACGTCCGCATCCGCATCCGCTCCTTCGCGCGGGCCGGGTCCCCCTGGTCCTGTTGACCGCCCTGCTCGCCCTGCTGGGGGCGGTCCTGACCGCCCCCGCGCCGGTCGGCGCCGCCGGCGCGGACTACGCCCAGGGCGTCACCGGGCAGGGCTCCGGCTCGGTCCGGATCTGGTTCCGGCCGACCGCCCCGGCCGGCCTGGTGGACGTCCACTACCTGCCGGGCGGGGGGCTCGGCCAGCAGAACTTCCGGATGGCCGACAACGCCGGGGCCTGGCAGAAGGACGTCACGGGACTGGCCGCCGGGTCCACGCTGGAGTACTGGTTCACGTACGAGAGGGGCGGGCCGCTGTACGACACCCCGCACTTCACCACCACCGTCGGCGGAACCGGGGGCGGAGGAGGCGGAGGCGGAGGGACCGGCAGCTTCCCGATCTCCTTCGAGAACAACACCCGCGGCACGTACGGCGACGCACAGATCCACATCACACTCCTCGGGCAGGTGACCCCCGGCCAGTGGTCGTACATGAAGCCCGACGGCTCCATGGCCCGCATCAACCACCTCGACGCCTCCGCACCCGGCCACCTGGTCAAGAAGGGGGTCTCCTACCCCAACATGTCCTTCACCCTCGCCCAGGTGGGCGGGAGCGTACCCTCCCCGACCTCGATCCGCGGGGGCCGGATCTACATCTCCCTCGGCTCCCCGGTCTACATCCCGGTCTCCCCGGACGACCAGGGCTGGGGCGGACCCGACCCGCGCAATCCGGCCGACCCGAACAGCGACGTGTACTACGACTGGTACGAGTACACGTACGTGTACGGCCAGGTCGCCTTCGGAGGGAACACCACCCAGGTCGACCAGTTCGGCTTCCCGATGACCTCTCGGCTGCGCCAGACCTCCAGCGGCCACGACACCACCCGGGGCATCACCCGTACCCGGTCCGAGGTCATGCAGCAGTACGCGGCATCCGTCGGGGCCGCCTTCAAGCCGCTGCAGAACGGCTACCGGATCGTGGCTCCGCGCTCCTCCGACCTGTTCCTGGAGGGCGGTGCGCAGCAGAACCACATGACCGCGTACATCGACCGGACCTGGGCCCACTTCACCTCCCACCCCTTCACGCTCGGACGCCTCGGCGAGACCTTCTCCGGGCGGGTCAGCGGTTCCGTGCTCACCTTCACCAAGAACGGGGCCGGCCCCTACACCCTGCGCAAGCCGACGTCACCGGACGTGCTGGCCTGCGCGGGTGCACTGGCCTCGGGCAACGACGTCGAGAAACAGCTAGGCGCGGAGTTCTGCGCCGCCTTCAACCGTGGTGTCGCCCTGGACACCGGGTCCTGGTACAGCCCGGCGGCGTACTACGGCGGCGCGGCGAAGAACGACTACTCCGCCTTCTTCCACACCGTGGGCCTGGACGGGCGGGCCTACGGCTTCCCCTACGACGACGTCAACGACCAGTCCTCCGTCCAGATCCTCGGCAACCCGAACCCGCCGACCGGACTGACGCTCGGCATCGGCTGGTGAACCGGCCCGTACGGCCGGGAGCGCTCTCAACCCGCTCGGCCGTACGGGTTACCCTGCTGTCCGGCGAGGCATCCGCCCGCGGACACGCATGAGGAGCGCACGTGCCCGAACAGCTTCCCGGTAACCGCCCCACGCTGGAGGCGGTCGCGGAGCGCGCCGGAGTGTCCCGGGCCACCGCGTCCCGCGTGGTCAACGGGGGCGAGGGCGTGCGCCCGCAGCTGGCGGACCGGGTGCGCGCGGCCGTCCGGGACCTCGGCTACGTGCCCAACCACGCGGCCCGCACCCTGGTCACCCGCCGCACCGGGGCCGTCGCGGTGATCATCGCCGAGCCGGAGATCCGGATCTTCTCCGACCCCTTCTTCTCCCGCCAGGTCCGCGGGATCAGCAAGGAGCTCACCGCTCACGACACCCAGCTGGTGCTGCTACTGGTCGAGGACACCGGGGACTACGACCGGATCGAGCGGTACCTGGCCGGCGGCCACGTCGACGGGGCGCTGGCCTTCTCCCTGCACACCGACGACCCGCTGCCGGCGATCACCCGCCGGATCGGCATGCCCACGGTGTACGGCGGCCGGCCGGGGTGGACGGGCGGCGGCGGGGACCACGGCGGGGTGGCGTACGTCGACGCGGACAACCGCGGGGGTGCGCGCGAGGCCGTACGGTACCTGCTGTCCCGGGGGCGGCAGCAGATCGCGCACATCGCCGGGCCGCTGGACCAGACTTCGGCGACCGACCGGCTCGACGGCTACCGGGACGTCCTGCTCGACGCCGATCCGGCGCTGATCGCGGAGGGGGACTTCACCACGGCGGGCGGGGCGCGGGCGATGGCCGAGCTGCTGGAGCGCTGTCCGGGGCTGGACGCCGTGTTCGCCGCGAACGACCTGATGGCGACGGGCGCGCTCCAGGTGCTGCGGGAGCGCGGACTGGCCGTACCGGACGACGTGGCGCTGGTCGGCTTCGACGACGCCGAGGACGTGGCGGAGACCGCCGATCCGCCGCTGACGACCGTACGCCAGGACATCGAGGGCATGGGCCGCCTGATGGCCCGTCTGCTGCTGCGCACCCTCGACAAGGCGCAGGGCGGGCGCAGCGTACCGGGCTCGGTGATCACCCCGACGTCCCTGGTGCGCCGCGCCTCGGCCTGACTCCGCCGAGGCTGGAGCCCGGCCTTCCGGAGCCCGCCCGGAGCGCGTGCACCTCTTGACGGGGACCCGTCATGGGGTGCACGCTCCAGTCGCGTTCTGAGAGCGCTCTCAAGCACCGAGCGCGCCGATGCCGAGGAGGCCGTTGCATGTCCATACCCCGAGCCGTCGAGAGAGCCGCGATCCGCCTCGGCGCCGTCGCCCTCGCCGGATCCCTCCTGGCCGCCTGCGGAGGCTCCGGTCCGGACGCCGACTCCTCCGACGGCGCGGGCGGCGACATCACCTTGAGCGTCGACCTGTTCGGCGCGTTCGGCTACCAGGAGGCCGGGCTGTACGCCGAGTACGAGCAGCTCCACCCGAACATCAAGATCAAGCAGACCGACACCGAGGACGAACAGGACTACTGGAAGGCGCTCCAGACCCGGCTCGCGGGCGGGGGCGGGCTCTCCGACGTCCAGGGCCTGGAGGTCGGGCGCATCGCCTCGGTCACGCAGAAGCAGTCCGACAAGTTCGTGGACCTCGCCGAGTTCGGCGCCGGCGCGCTCAAGGAGGAGTTCGCCCCCGCCAAGTGGTCGGCCGCGACGACGAAGGACGGCAAGGTGCTGGGTCTCGGCACCGACGTCGGCCCCGAGGCCATGTGCTACCGCAGCGACCTCCTGAAGGCGGCGGGCCTGCCCACCGACCGCGCCGAGCTCGCCGCCCGGTGGTCCACCTGGGACGGATACCTCGAACTCGGCAGGCAGTACAAGGCGAAGGCCCCGGCCGGCAGCGCCTGGCTGGACAGCGTCGGGAGCCTGAACGCGATCATGACCGGCCAGGAGAAGGAGCGGTACTACGACGCCTCGGGCGCGCTGGTCTACGAGAGCAGCCCGGCGGTCAAGGCCGCCTGGGACGCCTCGGCCAAGGCCGCCGCGGACGGGCTCAGCGCCAAGCTGGACCAGTGGTCGCCGCCGTGGAACCAGGCGTTCTCCTCCGGCTCCTTCGCCACCATGCCCTGCCCCGCCTGGATGCTCGGCTACATCAAGGGCCAGGCCGGGGAGGCGGGCAAGGGCAAGTGGGACGTCGCGAAGCTGCCCGGCGGCGCAGGCAACTGGGGCGGCTCCTACCTGGCCGTCCCCCGCGCAGCCAAGCACAAGAAGGAGGCCTACGAGCTGGTCAAGTGGCTCACCGCACCCGAGCAGCAGACCAAGCTCTTCCGCAAGCAGGGCAACTTCCCCTCCAGTACCAAGGCCATCGCGCAGGTGGCGGACGCCAAGGACCCGTACTTCTCGGACGCCCCGATCGGGCAGATCTTCGGCGACGCCGCCGAGCAGGCCCCCGTCCAGGTGCTCGGACTGCACGACAAGGACATCGCCGACCAGATCGCCAACGCGCTCAGCGAGGTCGAGCGCAAGGGCACGCCGCCGGACGCGGCCTGGTCGAACGCGAAGAAGGCCATCAAGAACGCCCTGGGCTGAGCCGCCGTGACCCTGACCGCACAGCCGCTCCGCCGGCGCGGCCGGCGGGGCCAGCGGGGCCAGCGGGGCCAGCGGGGCCAGCGGGGCCAGCGGGGCCAGCGGGGCCAGCGGGGCCAGCGGGGAGCCCTGTCCCCGTACGCCTTCCTCGCGCCGTTCTTCACCCTGTTCGCCGCCTTCGGGCTGTTCCCCCTGATCTACACGGCGTACGTCTCCCTGTACCGCGTCGAGCTCCAGACCCCCGGCGAGCTGGAGTGGCGGGGCTTCGGCAACTACACGGCGCTCTTCACCGACACGTTCTTCTGGACGGCGCTGCGCAACACCTTCACCATCGGGGTGCTCTCCACGGTTCCCCAGCTGCTGATGGCCCTGGGACTCGCCCATGTCCTCAACTACCGCTTGCGGGCACGCACGTTCTTCCGTACGGCGCTGCTGCTTCCGTACGCGACCTCGGTCGCCGCGGCTTCGCTGATCTTCGCGCAGCTCTTCGGGCGGGACTTCGGGCTCGTCAACCACCTCCTCGGACTGGTCGGTTTCGATCCCGTGGACTGGCAGAGCGGCACGGCGGCCTCGCAGATCGCCGTGTCGTCCATCGTCGTGTGGCGCTGGACCGGCTACAACGCGCTGATCTACCTGGCGGGCATGCAGAGCATCCCGGGCGAGCTGTACGAGGCGGCCGAGGTCGACGGGGCCTCGCGCCTGCGGCAGTTCGTCCATGTGACCCTGCCCGGGCTGCGCCCGACGATCGTCTTCACCGTGGTGGTCTCGACGATCGGCGCCACCCAGCTCTTCGGGGAGCCGCTGCTCTTCGAGGGCTCGATGTCCGGGGGCATCTCGCACCAGTACCAGACCCTCGGGCTGTACATGTACGAGCAGGGCTGGGGCTTCTTCCACCTGGGCCGGGCGGCGGCCATCGCCTGGGTGATGTTCCTGCTCATCGTGGCGCTGGTCGGGGTCAACGCCCTGGTCGCACGCCGCCGTTCCGGGTCCCGTGCCCGGACGGACGCTGGGAAGGGGGCGGCCCGATGAGCGCTTCCGTCACCGCCGCCCGGCACCGCGGCGGCAGGCTCACGTACGCCGTACTGGTCTGCGCCGTACTGGTCTCCGCCTTCCCGCTGTACTGGACACTGGTCGCGGCGAGCCGGTCCAACGCCGAGCTGGCGCGGCCGGTGCCCGCCCTGCTGCCCGGTCCACGCCTGCTGGACAACCTCCAGGCCGTCCTGGACGAGGCGGAGATCGGCAAGGCCCTCGTCAACTCCCTCATCGTGTCCACCTCGATCACCGTCGGCACGGTGCTGTGCTCCACCCTCGCCGGGTTCGCGTTCGCCAAACTGCGCTTCCGGGGGCGCGGGGCGCTGCTGAGCGTGGTCGTCGCCTCCATGATGATCCCGCCGCAGCTGGGCGTGATCCCGCTCTTCATGCTCATCGTCGAACTGCACTGGGTGAACCAGCTCCAGGCCGTGGTCCTGCCCGGACTGGTCTCCGCGTTCGGGGTGTTCTTCATGCGCCAGTTCCTGGCGCAGTCGCTCCCGGACGAGTTGATCGAGGCGGCCCGGGTCGACGGTGCCTCGTACGCCCGGATCTTCTGGTCGATCGTCGTTCCGGTGGCCCGGCCGGCCATGGCGGTGCTCGGGCTGCTCACCTTCATGACGGCCTGGAACGACTTCTTCTGGCCGGTCGTCGCCCTCTCCTCGCAAGAGCCCACCGTGCAGGTCGCGTTGCGCCAGCTGGGCGGCGGCTACGTCCACGACCAGTCCGTGATCATGGCGGGCACGCTGCTCGGCACCCTGCCCGTACTGCTGGTGTTCGGGCTGCTCGGCCGCCAGATCGTGGGCGGCATCATGCAGGGCGCGGTCAAGGGATGAAGCGGCTACACGAGCACGGTCGAGCGCGGCCGGGCCTTTCCTCCACCCCATCGGGAGTCTGTCCATGACCACCATCGACGCGTCCCCCGCCACGGGGGCGGCGGCGCGCTTTCCCGCCGGGTTCCGCTGGGGCACGGCGACCGCCGCGTACCAGATCGAGGGCGCGGCCTCGCTGTACGGGCGTACGCCCTCGATCTGGGACACTTTCAGCCGTACGCCCGGCAAGGTCCTCAACGGGGACACCGGGGACACCGCGGCCGACCACTACCACCGGATGGCCGAGGACGTGGGCCTGATGAAGCGGCTCGGCGTGAGTGACTACCGCTTCTCGGTGGCGTGGCCCCGGGTGCAGCCCACCGGGCGCGGGCCTGCCGTCCAGCGCGGTCTGGACTTCTACCGCGAGCTCGTGGACCGCCTGCTCGACGCGGGGATCCGGCCGGTCGCCACCCTCTACCACTGGGACCTGCCACAGGAGTTGGAGGACCTCGGCGGCTGGCCGCTGCGGGAGACCGCCGAACGGTTCGCGGAGTACGCCGGGCACGTGGCCGGGGCGCTCGGGGACCGGGTGGCCGACTGGACCACCTTCAACGAGCCCTGGTGCGCCGCCTTCCTCGGGTACGGGTCCGGCGTGCACGCTCCGGGCCGCACCGATCCGGCGGCCGCGCTGTGCGCCGCGCACCACTTCAACCTGGCCCACGGACTCGGCGTGCAGGCGCTGCGCTCGGTGCTCCCGCGGTCGGCGCGGGTTTCGCTGACCCTCAACCTGCACGTGGTACGGGCGCTGACGGACTCCGCGGCGGACCTGGACGCGGCGCGCCGGATCGACGCGCTGGGCAACAGGATCTTCCTCGACCCGGTCTTCCACGGGCGGCTCCCCGAGGACCTGGTCCGCGACACCGCCGAGGTGACGGACTGGGCGTTCGTACGGGACGGCGACCTGGCCGTGGCGGCCGCGCCGGTGGACTGGCTGGGGGTGAACTACTACTCCCCCACCCTGGTCGCGGCCGCCGACCCGGGCACACCGCCCGCCGGCGACCCGTCGCCGTGGCCGGGCGCGGAGGGGCGCGTACGCTTCGTGCCCGCGCCCGGTCCCCGTACGGCCATGGACTGGCCGGTCGACGCGGACGGCCTGTACGAGCTGCTGACGCGGCTGCGCGACGAGCTGCCCGGCGTGCCGGTGCTGATCACGGAGAACGGGGCGGCGTACGAGGACTACGCCGACCCGGAGGGCGACGTCCACGATCCGCAGCGCATCGCCTACCTGCACGCGCATCTGGCGGCGGTGCACCGGGCCATCGCGGACGGGGCGGACGTGCGCGGGTACTTCCTGTGGTCCCTGCTGGACAACTTCGAATGGGCGTACGGATACAGCAAGCGCTTCGGCATCGTGCACGTCGACTTCGCCTCGCAGCGCCGCACGCTGAAGGACAGCGCACACTGGTACGCCGAAGTCATCGCCCGCGGCGGCCTACCGCGCTGACCCGCGGGGGCATCAGGGGCCCGCTCCGGGCCGGGCCTGGTCCGTTAGGGCGTCAGGTCCGGGTAGCCCGCCGCGACGCGGCCCGCGGCCACCGAGAGGTCCAGGACGCGGGGGGAGGCCGGGTCGGCCAGCTCCTCGGCCACTTGGCAGCGGCCCCAGCCGGTGCGGGTGGCGACCCGGAACCGGGTGGCCTCCGGCACGGTGAGGGCGAGGCGGCCTTCGCCGACCTTGGCGGTCACCCGGTCCGGCGGGGCGACGAAGTCGGCGGCGGCCCGGCCGGAGCCGATGCGCAGGTCGGCCTCGGGCGAGGTGATTGCGGTGGCCTGCAGGGTGCCGGAGCCCACGTGGGCGCGCAGCGGGCCGCGCAGCCCGCTCAGGTTCATCCGGCCGGAGTCGACTTCGGCGTCGACGCTGCCGCCCAGGCCGCTGATGTGCACGCTCCCGGAGCCGGCCGTGACCTTGACCGGGAGGTCGACGGGCACGCTGACCCCGAGCCGCACGGAGCAGCCGAGGCCGGAGGTGACCCACGAGTCCTCGGCGGGGCAGTGCGGGGTGAGCCGCAGGGTGTCGCCGTGCCAGCTCTCCTCGATCGTGGGCGTGTGCAGCGACCAGCTCACCTCGGCGCGGTAGCCGACCTCCTGGTCCGCGCGGGGGGTGACGGTCAGGTTCGCGGCGCCGGCCTCGATCTCCAGGGCGGTCACGAGGCGGCCGCCGCTGCCGCCGCGGAGGGCTCCGCTGCGGGTGGTGCCGTACGCGCTCGCCTGCCAGAGCGCCGGAACGACGACGAGGACCGCGCCGAGCAGGGCGGCCATCGTCCACGCCACGCGGCGCCGGGGGCGGGGACGCTCGGCGGCGGTGGGCGTCACGGCGTACCGTCCAGGAAGCGCAGGACGGCCAGGACGCGGCGGTGGTCGCCGTCGGCCACGGGCAGGTCGAGCTTGGCGAAGATGTTGTTGATGTGCTTGGCCACCGCGCTCTCGCTGACGACGAGTTGCGCGGCGATGCCGGCGTTGGAGCGGCCTTCCGCCATGAGGGCCAGTACGTCGCGTTCGCGCGGGGTGAGGCGTTCGAGCGGGTCCGGTCCGCCGCCGCGGCGCAGCAGGAGCTGGGCGACGACCTGCGGGTCGAGTGCGGTGCCGCCGGCCGCGACGCGGCGCAGGGCGTCGATGAACTCCTCGACGTCAGCGACGCGTTGCTTGAGCAGGTAGCCGATGCCGGAGCCGCTCTGGCCGGCCAGCAGGTCGGCGGCGTAGCGCTCCTCGACGTACTGGGACAGCAGCAGCACCGCCGTCCCGGGGCTCTGCTGCCGGATGACGAGGGCCGCCCGTACGCCTTCGTCGGTGAAGCCGGGCGGCATCCGGACGTCCACGAGGGCGAGCTCGGGGCGGTGTTCCTCGACGGCGGCGAGCAGGGCCTCGGCGTCGCCGGTCTCGGCGGCCACCTCGAACCCGGCCATTTCGAGGACTTTGACGAGTCCGATGCGCAGCAGGACGGAATCCTCGGCGATCACGGCGCGCACGGCAGCTCCACGGTTACGGTGGTCGGGCCCCCGACGGGGCTGTCGATCCTGATGGTTCCGTCGACCGACCCTACGCGCTTGCGCAGGCCGACCAGGCCCGTGCCCCCGCCCGGGTCGGCGCCGCCCACCCCGTCGTCGGTGACGGTGAGGCTCAGCAGCTGCGGTGCGGTCCGGGTGACGTGGACCGAACAGCGTTTCGCGCGGGCGTGTTTGGCGACGTTCGCGAGGGCTTCGGAGACGACGAAGTAGGCGACGGCCTCCACGGTGGGGCCCGGCCTGGTCCCGATGTCCACGGTGAGTTCGACGGGCAGGGGGGCGCGGGCGGCGATGCCGGAGAGCGCGGCGTCGAGGCCACGGTCCTCAAGTACGGCCGGGTGCAGGCCGCGTACCAGGTTGCTGAGTTCCTCGATGGCCTCCTTCGCCTCGCGGTGGGCCTCGTCGATGACGGCCTTGGCTTCCGCCGGCAGGCCCGGAAGGGTGGCGCGGGCGATGCCGAGGTTCATGGCGAGGGCGACGAGGCGCTGTTGGGCGCCGTCGTGCAGGTCCCGCTCGATGCGGCGGCGTTCCAGATCGGCCGCATCGAGTACGCCGGCCCGGCTCTCGGCGAGGTCCTCGACGCGGCGCTCCAGTTCCCGGGCCCGGTTGGGGCCGAGCAGGGCGGCCGCGGCCGCGGCGTCGAGCCGGGCGAACAGGGCGGCGAGCCAGGGCGCGGTGAGCAGCAGCAGGGCGCCGGCGACGGTGACGAGGTCGTGGTCCTGGGTCCAGCCGGGGCCGACGGTGTCCGGGGGGAGGGTCCAGGACCAGGCGTACACGCCGGCGCCGGCCGCGCCCGCGGCCCAGGCGAGTACGAGCAGTCCGCCGGCGGCGGCGGCCAGCGGGCTGACCAGGAAGTGGTAGCCGATCTGGCGCCAGGTCGCCTCGGAGCGCAGCCGTTCGAGGAGTCCGCGCACGCTCGCCCAGGGGTGCTCGCGCACGATCCGGGGCACGTCGAGGCCGAGCAGCGACCAGAAGCGGCTGCGCTGGAGGGTGGTGAGCAGGGGGCACAGTGCGATGACGAGGAGCAGGGGCACCGGGCTGTGTCCGGGCGCCGCGACCAGGAACACGAGGCCGAGCAGGAGGGGCAGGGCGAGCGGGATCGCGGCCGCCGTGAAGGCGGTGTTGCGCCAGGCCCAGACCGACCAGGGGCCGTGCGACGCGATCCATGTGTAAGTACGCCGCAGCGCGCCAGGACTTGCCATGTGCGTACGGTAATCGCACTGGTCGGGGTGGGCGCCATCACCCTGGTGCCCGCAGGGGGGTGTACCCAGCACCACCCTCGTTTCGGACGGTGGAGCTACTGATCTCGAAGCCGCGCGAGGCGAGTCTTGTGGTGTGCCCCGGGGGACGGACCGCCGGGCCGGAAGGAGACCGCCACCATGTCCCTCGTCGCCCCGCAGTACCGGATCCGCCGCAGCCCGGCCGTCCGGCGTCTGCCCGCACTGGCCACCGTACTGACCGGGGCCGGGGTGGCGCTGGTGCCGTGGATGCTGGTGCTGGCGAGGACGGTGCCGCAGACGACGGAGGTGTCCAACTGGGCCACCGCGTGGATCGGCCTGGACGTGATGCTGGCCGCGGGGCTGGCGGGCACCGGGGCGCTGCTGCGCAAGGGGGACCCGAGGGTCTCTCCGGTGGCGGCCGCGACGGCGGCGCTGCTGGTGATGGACGCCTGGTTCGACGTCACGACCTCGGCCGGGAGCGGCGGCCAGGGGACGGCACTGCTGCTGGCGGTCGCGGCGGAGGTGCCGCTGGCGGTGGTGTGCGCGGTGGTCGCGGCGCGGCGCACGCAGTGAGCCGCACCCGCGGACGGCCCCGCCGGGGCGGCGCCGCGGCGTGCGGCGGGCCCCGCACACACCGTGTGCGGGGCCCGTGGCCGGTCGGGCCGGGTCACCCCGTCCGGGGGTTCTCCCAGCGGTAGAACTCCTGGGCCATGGCGTCCTTGGGACTGCGCCAGGTCTCCGGGTCGTGCGGGCTGACGTAGGCCGTGAGCCGGTCGCTGAGGTCCCGGAACTCCGGGTGTCCGGTCACCTTCGCGATGGCCGGGCCCGGGGGCCGGTCGGACTCGATCAGGTGGAGGTACACGTCGCCGAACTGGAACAGGCTCCGGCGGGTCACCCCGACCAGGTGCGGCAGTTCGCCGGCGTCCGAGGCGGCGAACAGTTCGGCGATGTCGGGTGCCGACTGCGGCGCCATGCGGGCGACGATGAGGGCTCGGTGCATCCGGATGTTGCCTTTCGTTGCGGGGGCGGTACGCCCTAGGGGCGGCTGGCGGCGGGGGTGAGGTTCTCGGAGCCCCGCTGCTCGATCTTGTCCCGGATGAGCGCCATCTGGATCTTGGAGTTGCGGTTGATGTTGTCGGTCATCCAGGCGTCGTCGACCGGGGCGTCCGGCTTCATCGCAAAGTCCTGGGTCCACTTCATCCGTGTGCCGCCCGGCACCTCGGAGTACTGCCAGTGGATGTCCATGTGCGCGAAGGGGCCGGTCTCCACCCGCCGGGCGCGGACCGAGAGGCCCTTGCGGTCGACGGTCCGCTCGGACACCCAGCTCCACACCTTGCCGTTCTCGTCGGGGTGCATGGTCAGGCGGAAGCGGGTGGTGTCGCCCTGCTGGTCCAGGATGTCCAGCGAGGCGTACTCACTGAACAGCCGGGGCCAGCCGGGGAGGTCGTTGGTCATGTCCCACACGACGTCCACCGGCGCACCGACGGTGATCTCGTTCTCGGTGTGTCCTGCCATCTCAAGCTCCGGTCATCAGGCTGTTGTTGACGAGGTCGACGAACTCCCGCGGCGTCTTGCAGCGGTCCGCGTCGGTGGGCAGGGCCCGGCCGCGCCGGTTCTCCAGTTCGCCGACGATGCCGAGGAGGCCCAGCGAGTCGAGGCCGTAGTCGTCGAACGCGGACTCCGGCCGGTTGGACATCTCGCCCGGGTCGACGGTGATTCCGGCGGTCTTCATCAGGGCCGCCAGCTCTTCCATGGTCAGTCGGTCGGACATGGTGGCGTCTCACTTCCTACGAGGGGACTGCTACATGGGGGCTGCGGGGCCCTTTCGGATGACGAGCGCGGCATTGGAGCCCATCAGGCCCCGGCTCAGGACGAGCGCGGTGCGCAGCTCCGCGGGGCGGGCGCTGCCGGTCACCACGTCGAGGTCGTGGCACACGTCGAACACGTTCGGCGTGGGCGGGAGGATGCCGTGCTCCAGGGCGAGGACCGCGGCGGCCGTGTCGAGGGCGGGTGCCGCGCAGTACGCCCTGCCGGTACCGGTCTTGGGGGCCGTCACCGGCACCTTCCGCGCGTGCGTGCCGAGGGCTGCGGCGATGGCCGCGGCCTCCGCGCGGTCGGCCTCGGGTGTGCCGAGCGCGTCCGCGAAGACCACGTCGATCTCCTCGGGTGCGCAGTCGGCGTCCCGGAGCGCGCCGCGGATGGCGTGGGCCAGGCCCTCACCGGAGGCGTCGGGGGTGCGCGGTCCGGTGAAGGTCGCGGCGTGGCCGGCCAGCACGGCGCGGACCGTGGCGCCTCGGCCGCGGGCGGCCGCCGCGTCCTCCACGAGGAACATCGCGCCGCCTTCGGCCGGGACGTAGCCGCAGGCCTTCTCGGTGAAGGGCCGGTACGCCCGTTCCGGGTCGTCGTACGTGCTCAGCGACTCGTAGCCGAGCTGGCAGACGATGGAGTAGGGGGCCAGCGGCGCCTCGGTGGCGCCGACCAGCATGGCCCGGCTGCCCTGGCGGATCGCCCGGGCCGCGTGCGCGAAGGCGTCCAGCCCGCCCGCCTCGTCGCTGGCCACGACCCCGCAGGGGCCCTTGAGGCCGCGGCGGATGGAGATCTGGCCGGTGCTCGCGGCGTAGAACCAGGCGATCGACTGGTACGGGCCGACGAAGCGGGGGCCTTGCTCCCACAGCCGTTGCAGCTCGCGCTGCCCGAACTCGCCGCCGCCGGAGCCGGCCGCCGTGACGACACCGACGGAGAAGGGGTCGTTCTCGTAGTCGGCGCGGCCGAGCCGGGCGTCTTCGAGGGCGAGTTCGGCCGCGGCGAGGGCGTGGTGGGTGAACCGGTCGGTCTGGACGAGGTAGCGGTCCTCGATCAGGGTGCCCGGGTCGAAGCCGCGGACCTCTCCCGCGACGCGCAGCGGGAGGTGCTCGCAGCCCTGGCGGGTGACGCGGCCGAGCACGCAGGTCCCCGACTCGGTCGCCTTCCAGAAGGCCTCGGCGCCGATGCCGTTGGGGGCGACGACCCCGATGCCCGTGATGACCGTAGGGCTGTTCACGAGACGGCCTCCTTCGGCTGGGTCATGACGACGGCGGACTGGAACCCGCCGAAACCGCTGCCGACGGAGAGCACGCTGCGCAGTTTGCGACCCCGTGCGGTGCGCGGTACGTAGTCCAGGTCGCACTCGGGGTCGGGGGTCTCGTAGTTGGCCGTCGGCGGCACGACCTGGTGGGTCATCGCCAGGACGCAGGCGGCCAGTTCGATCGCCCCGATGGCGCCGAGGGAGTGCCCCACCATGGATTTGATGGAGGTCATCGGCGTCTTGTAGGCGTGCTCACCCAGGACCCGCTTGACGGCCGCCGTCTCGTGGCGGTCGTTCTGCTTGGTCCCGGAACCGTGGGCGTTGACGTAGTCGATCTCGGTGGCGTCGATCCCGGCCTGGCCGAGGGCGGTTTCTATCGCGCGGGCCATCTCCAGGCCCTCGGCGGTCAGCCCGGTCATGTGGTGGGCGTTGCCGAAGGTGGCGTAGCCGCCGATCTCGCAGTAGACGGTCGCGCCCCGGGCACGGGCGTGCTCCAGCTCTTCGAGGACGAGGACCGCGCCGCCCTCGCCGAGGACGAACCCGTCGCGGTTGGCGTCGAACGGCCGGGAGGCGTGCGCGGGGTCGTCGTTGTTGGGCGAGGTCGCCTTGATGGCGTCGAAGCAGGCCACGGTGATCGGCGACACCGGTGAGTCCGAGGCCCCGGCGATGCACAGGTCCATCCGCCCTTCGGCGATGGAGTGGACGGCGTACCCGATGGCGTCGAGTCCGGAGGTGCAGCCGGTGGAGACGGTCTGCACCGGTCCGCGCGCGCCCGTCTGTTCCGCCACTGCGGAGGCGAGGGTGGCCGGTGTGAAGGCCCGGTGCAGGTGTGCTCCGGCCAGCCGGTGGTCGACGTCCCACCATGCGCCGGACTGGCTGACGGCGACGTAGTCGTGCTCCAGACGGGTGGTGCCGCCCACGGCGGTGCCGAGGGAGACCCCGGTGCGCCAGGCCTCGTCGGTGGTGAGGTCGAGACCCGCGTCGCGTACGGCCTCCCGCGCGGCGACCAGGGCGAACTGGATGTACCGGTCCGCCCGGGCCGCTTCGTCGGAGGTCAGGCCGTGCTCTGCGGGGTCGAAGTCGACCTCCGCGGCTATCCGGGAGCGGAAGCCGGTCGGGTCGAAGAGGGTGATGCCTCGCGTCGCCGTACGGCCGTTGGACAGCAGGTCCCAGAAGGCGGGGACACCTATCCCGCCGGGAGCCACGACGCCGACTCCGGTGACGGCCACCCGCCGCCGGGTCACGAGACCGCTCCCGTGCGGTCCGGCGGCCTCTCCCATGCGGAGCCCTCCGGGTGTACGGCCTCTTCGGTGTCGACGTGGCCCAGTTCCGGGCGCGGGGCGAGCGGGCCGAGGTGGAAGACCATGCGGGCCTCGGTGTCCCCGACGTTGCGGAAGCGGTGGCGCACGTTCAGGGGAACGAGCAGGCCCTGGTCGGTGCGCAGCGGGTGGGACTCGCCGTCGAGGTCCACCTCCAGGTGCCCGCTGACCACGTACACGAACTCCTCGGAGTACGGGTGGTAGTGCTCGGCGATGTGCTCGCCGGGGGCCATGATCGCCAGGCCCATGAACCCGCTGGTACTGCCCACCGAGGTCGGGGTGAGCACGGCCCTCAGGTCTCCGCCGCGCCTGGTGTTGGGCTGCGTCTGGCTGAGGTCCACGATGCGTGGGCGATGTCTGGTCATGGCGGGGTTCCTCCTGGCGGGTGGGAGCCTGGACGGGGCTGGTGGGGGTGGTGGTGTCCGGGGTGGGCCGACGGGGGTCAGCCCTCGGCGGGGGCCCGGCGGTCGGTGATCAGGCTCATGGTGTGGCGGGCCGCGGCTTCCGCCGGCCGCGTGGGCTTGCCGGGCCCGGCGTCGGGCTCGGCCATCAGGCGGGCGAGCACGCCGGCCTTGCGCGGCCCGTGCACCCCGAAGGCGGTCTCGGGGTCGGCACCTTGCGGGCCGCGCACGTCGATCAGGCGTACGACGATGTCGTCGCGCTGGAAGATGCTGCTGCTGACGGTGGCGCTGCCCTGCCGGTGGGCCGCGGCTTCGTCCTGCCGGGCCAGGAACCGGGCGAGCGCCGGACCGCAGCCGGGCTTGGCCGGGTAGAAGAGCGCGTGGCGCCGTACGTCCTCGCCGTCCGCCGCGTCCGCGGCGATGTGGTGCACGGCCGGGAGCGCGGCCCGCATGAAGAACATCCGGGCCGACTCGGGGTCGCCCAGGTCCCGGTCCTGCTCCAGGTACGGGTTGATGGCCTCCTCTACGGCGCGCACCTCGGGCTGCTCCGACACGTGCCGCAGCGCCGCCATCAGGTCGCCGCGGACCTCCACCGTCCGGACGACCCGGTTGCCGTGCATGAACAGCGAGGTGCGGCACAGCCGGGTGTGGTCGTCGACCCGGGCCGCCGGTGAGGCGTAGCTGGAGAGGATGGCCGCGACCTGCTTCTCGCTGCCCGGCTTGACCGTGAAGGTCAGGGCGTGGCGGACGATGCCGGCGCCCAGGCGGGGCGCGCCCTGGAGGCGTGCGGCTCCGGGGCGCACGGCGCCGTCGTAGGCCCGGCCGGTCTCGCGGAGCACCGTGTACTTGAGCGGGCGCATGGCCCGGGCGCAGGCGCCCAGCGGCCGTACCTGCTCGGCGTGGTGCTCGCTGTTGACCCAGGCCAGGTACTGCGGGGCGCTCTCCCACTCGCTGGTGATGAGCCACTGCGAGGGGTTCTCGAAGGACTGGCAGAGCTGGTCGCTGATGTGCCCGGGGACGGCCGCGATGTCGTGCCGAAGCTGTTCGTACGCCTCGAAGAACCGCTGCTGGGCCCCCTCGTGGAGGTCCATCAGCAGGACGACCCGGAGCATGGAGCCGTCGAAGGCCGACTGTGACACCCGTTCGGACAGGGTGGTTGTCATTGCTCACTCCTTCATGAGGGCGTGGAGTTCCATCGCGTACGGACCCTCGTCCGTCATCGGTGGTGACCCGCCCGGCCGGCGGCCGCCTCCGTGGGGAGCGGCAGGCCGGCGTGTCTCAGGGGGAACCGCTGTCGCTCATCGTCATCCGGGTGGCCATCTACCGCTACATCTCCGGATCAAGCGGGTGACAACCGGCGAATCTCCTGGGCCTGGCCGTCGATCGGGGGCATAAAGAGTCCACTCCCCCACACAGAAAACAGGAGCCCTCAGCTGATGGAAGACAACGCCGATGTTCGCGTACCGGTTCTCGTCGTGGGCGGCTCCCTCGTGGGTCTGTCGACCTCGCTGTTCCTGAGCCGCCACGGCGTCAGGCACATGGTCGTCGAGAAGCACTCGGGTACCTCCGACCACCCGCGCGGCCGCGGGATCAACGCCCGCACCATGGAGCTGTTCCGCACGGCCGGGGCGGAGGACGCGATCCGCCGGGCGGCGTCCCTGCTGGAGAACAACATGGGCATCCTCCAGACGGAGTCGCTCATGGGCGACGACCACAAGTGGCTGGTCAAGGCGATCGACCCGTCCGGCGCGCTGAGCCGCTTCAGCCCGACGGGCTGGTGCGTGTGCAGCCAGAACAACATCGAGCCGATCCTGGCCGCGCAGAGCCGTGAGCAGGGTGCCGACGTACGGTTCTCCACCGAGCTGATGAGCTTCGACCAGGACGCCACCGGGGTGAGCGCCCTGGTCAAGAACCGGCAGACGGGCGAGCACATCACCGTGCGCGCCGATTTCCTGATCGCCGCGGATGGCCCGCGCAGCCCCGTACGCGAACAGCTGCGGATCCCCCAGACGGGTAGCGGCGAGCTGTTCCACAACGTGAGCATCACCTTCCGCTCGGAGCGGCTGGTCGAGGCGCTGGGCGACCTGCGGTTCATCGTGTGCTACCTGATGAAGCCGGGCGCCGACGGGGCGCTGCTGCCCGTGGACAACGACACGCAGTGGGTCTTCCACGCGCCGTGGCACCCGGACCGGGGCGAGACCCTGGAGGACTTCACCGAGGAGCGTTGCGTGGAGCAGATCCGCAACGCGATCGGCGTACCGGACCTGGACGTGGAGATCGGAGGCAAGGCCCCCTGGCACGCGGCCGAACGGGTGGCGGTGCGGTACTCGTCCGGGCGGGTGTTCCTGGCAGGGGACGCGGCCCACGAGATGTCCCCGACGGGCGCGTTCGGCTCGAACACCGGCATCCAGGACGCGCACAACCTGGCCTGGAAGATCGCTGCGGTGCTGGACGGCTCGGCGGGCATCGAACTGCTCGACACCTACGAGGCCGAGCGGCTGCCGGTGGCCCTGGCGACCGCCGAGCGGGCCTCGGCCCGTTCGGCGGAGCACAGCCACCCGGGCTACGTGCCTCCGCCCACGATGGGCGGCGGGCCGGGCAGCGGGATGCTCACGACGGCGATGGGCTACTGCTACCCCGCGGGGGCGAGCGTCGGCGGCGACCCCGGCCGGCCGGTCATCCCCGTGGACCTGCGTCTGAAGGGCGACGTCGGCACGCGGGCCCCGCACATGTGGCTGACCAGGTGCCGGGGTGGCGGGCGGATCTCCACCCTGGACCTGTACGAGAGCTCGTTCGTGCTGCTCAGCGGCGAGGGGACGCCGTGGCGGGCAGCGGGCGAGGAGGTGGCGCGGCAGCTTCCGGTGCGGCTGGACTCCTACTCGATCGGTTCCGCCGCGGCCGACCTGGTCCAGGAGGACGGGACCGACTGGGCAGCGGTCCACGAGCTGACGGCCGCGGGGGCGGTGCTCGTACGCCCCGACGGGTTCGTGGCGTGGCGCTCGGAGGGCGCGGTGGCCGATCCCGGTGCCGTACTGATGGACGTCATGTCGCAGGTGCTGCGGCGGGCCTGAGCGGCCGGCCCGGGCCCGGGCCCGGTGGTCCGCCCGTCGGCCGCGCCGTAGCGGCCGACGGGCGGGCGCGTCGAGGGGCGGTCACGTTCGGGCGTGGTCGCGTTCAGGCGCAGGCCCAACAACCCGCCCAGCAGCCCGCGTTCCAGTGCGCGTTCCGGTGCTCGTGCCGGGGGCGGCGGGGCGAGGTCTGCACGCTCCCGGCCGGATCGCCGCCGAGCCGGCGTGCCACGCAGGCGACCACGACCGCGATGGCGACGAGCTCCTCGGGCGCGGCCAGTCCCCGCTCCACACGGAGCAGGCTGGCTATCGGTACGTCGCCGCCATCCTTGAGCATCGACACGGCTCCTCCTACGGGGAGTTCGCACGGGTCCTCGTCGGGTCACAAGGACTCCGGACGCAGCCGACGCTACAAGCGGGCGCCGCCCCCGGCACGCCGGACCGCCGACTCCAAGCGCGGCATCCGCCCAGGTCAGGGGCGTGGTCCGAGAGCCCGGGCAAGCCGCAGCCCGGGCCGCGCCGGGGGCCGGGACATTGGGCCGTCCGAGTGGTGCGGGCCCCGCGGAAACGCCTGACGGCGCCCCCGCAGGGGGGCGCCGTCAGGGTTCGGAGCGACTTCAGCGGGCCGGGCACTTCTTCCAGGAGAAGTGGTAGATGCTGTTGATGCTGCCGTCCGTGGAGTCGAGCGCCATGAAGCTGGTCTTCGCCGGGTCGGAGGTCCCGACCTCGGCGCGCAGCTCGGTGTTGATGTTGAAGTTGCGCTGCGCGCCGCAGGGCGCGAAGACGAGGGCCTCGATGCCCGTGGTGTCGGTGGCCTGCCAGTTGTCGTCGAGCGCACCGTTGAACTTGTGGGTCCGGTACGCGGTCTGGCTCATGCCCTGGAAGTAGTAGCTGGCCTTCTGCGTGCCGACCGCGCCCTCCTGCAGGCTGCCGAAGCCGCGGTAGTCGACCTGGGCCACGGCGTAGGTGTAGCCCTGCGGGACGTTGACGAGCAGGGACAGCAGACAGTTCTTCCGGCCTTCGATCGCGGGGGCGCCCCCGCCGACCTGGGCCACGTACTCGCTGTAGGTGACCGTGAAGGCCGAGTTGTCCTCGGCCACGGCGACGGCGGCACTGCCGGGGCGGCAGCCAGAGCCGTTGATGCTCTTGACGTCCACGGTCACCCTGTCCGAGGGCGCCATGGGGGTGTTGGCCACGGCCGAGGGGGCCAGGCCGAGGCCGAGGAGGGTTCCGGTCACGGCGGCGGCGCTGAAGGCAGCGCGGAGCGATGTGATCACAACGCCATGGATACGGTCCGCGGCGGGCCCGGAGCGTGACCGGGTGCGCCCGCTCACTCCGATGGCCGCGCCGATTCACCGCAGAGACGTATCCGCACCCGCCGGCAATACGCCGAACGGCCCAGACGGCGGGGAGCCGGACCGCGCCATGCGGGTAATTCATCCGCTTTCTTCCTAATATGGGCGGCTCGCAGGAAGGACCTGCGGGGAGGAGCCCCATGCGCCGCCTGCACCGGCCCGCCCTGCTGACCGCAGGCCTGGTCGCCGCCGTCCTGCTCGCCTCGGCCGCCCCGGCCGCCCCGGCGGCGTCCGCCGCCCCCGGCCACGACTCCGGCCGCGACTCCGGCGACGAGGCCGTCGTACTGGGTGAGGACCACGCCCGGGCGCACGCCCGGCTGCGGCTCGCGGTCAAGGGCGCCGGCGGGTACCCGCAGTCGACCCGCACCACGAGCCTGGAGTCGCTGCGCGCCTCCCAGCGCAAGGCCAACTCGGGCTTCGAGGCGGCGCGGTCCGGCCGCTTCACCGACTACTTCCCCTCCCCCGACTTCGGCGTGCACACCGCGCTGCTCCCCACGGGCAAGGTGCTGCTCTTCTCCTTCGAGCGCGTGGAGGCCGACCCCACCAAGGAGACCGGGCCCACCGACCGGATCGGCAGGACGAACGCCGGCCGCGCCTACCTGTGGGACCCCGCCAAGGGCACTGGGGCGCGGGCGTTCAAGAAGGTCACGCCGCCGATCGTGCTGATGCCCGACGGTACGCACGCCCCGCGCCCGGCGCCGTTCTTCTGTGCCGGGCACTCCTTCCTGCCCAACGGCATGGTCGGGGTGTTCGGCGGCAACACCGGCGGCAAGGGCGGCAGCGGAGCGAAGCTCTCCTTCGTGTTCGACCCGTGGACCGAGACCTGGTACCGCAACCGCGACATGGCGGTCGGCCGCTGGTACCCCTCGGTCGTCACCGGCCCGGACGGGCGCCAGATCATCATGTCCGGCCAGTCCGAGCGGGGTACGGGCACGCCCACACCGGTCGTCGAGCGGTTCCCGGCGCTCGGCCGGCCGGTGCCCTGGGGGCGGTACGACATCCCGCTGGACGTCCCGGTGGAGCGCTTCCGCGCCGACGCGCCGTTCCGCAACGACTACCCGCACCTGTTCTCGCTGCGCGACGGCAAGGTCTACGGTCTCGGGCGCGACGCGGACCAGCAGTGGCTCTTCGACCTGGTCGGGCAGACCCGTACGGACCTGCCACGGCGGCCCGCCGACTTCCGCGGCTACGGGTCCGCCGTCCCGCTGCCCGCGGGCCTGCGCGGCCCCGACTCGGTGCTGGTCCTCGGCGGAGACCCGCGCGACCCCCATACGTACCGGCTGTCGGGCGGGAAGTGGACCACCGAGGAGCCGCGGGCCTTCGGGCGGACGCAGGACGACACCCTGATCCTGCCGGACGGCACGCTGCTGACCGTCAACGGAGCGCTCGACACCCGCGATTACGGGTACGGGCCGTTCAACCCGAAGGCCGATCTCAAGTACCGGCAGATCGAACTGCGCGACGGCCAGGGCCACTGGCGGCTCGGGCCGGTGCAGCGGCTGCCCCGGGGGTACCACTCCAACGCCCTGGTCCTGCCGGACGGCCGGATGATGGTGACCGGCGACGAACTCCAGCAGATCGCCAACGATCCCGACATCAAGGACCGGATGGACGGCAGCATCGAGCTCTACGAGCCCGCCTACCTGCACCGGGGCGGCCGGCCGGTCCTCGACCGGGCCCCGGCGGGCGAACTCGCCCACGGCGCCGCCTTCCAGGTCACGAGCTCCACCGCCGCCGCCGTCACCCGTGCCGTGCTGCTGGCGCCGACCACGGTCACCCACTCGGTGAACACCAGCCAGCGCCATCTGGACCTCGCGGTGACCGGGGTCCGCGGCAGCACGATCGGCCTGCGGACACCGGCGACCGCGGCCGACGCCCCTCCCGGGTACTACATGCTGTTCCTGCTCGACGCGAAGGGCGTCCCCAGCACCGCGAAGTGGATCAAGCTGGGCGTCCGCTGACCGCGGGCCGGACGCGGGAGCCGAACCGGACCACCGCCGCACGGCCGGGGGCCCGTACCCGGCAGAGGGCCGCCCCCGTCACCAAGACGGCGTCGTAGCGGCCCAGTTCGACGTCGTGGCCGTCCAAGTGCACGGCACCCTCCAGGGCCACGACCACGAGGGTCTCGCCGGGCGGGAGGGCGAGCAGGAGTTCGCCGCGGACCACGGCGGTGTCGGCCGTCACGGAGTCGCGGCGGTACATCACGTTGAAGTTCACGATCGGGCCGCCGAGCAGCCGGCAGTCCGTCGGCCGGTCGCCGGGGAACCGCTGGGGGTCGTAGCGCCGGTCCACGAGGCGGCGTACCCCGTCGATCGTGAGGTCCATGCCGGCGCCCTCGGCGAGGGTGAGCGTACGGTCGACCCCGGGGAAGGCGGAGAACGGTCCGTCGGCGGTGACGTCGGCGAGGCTGATCCGCCACGCGAAATCGTCCATGCCCGCGCCCTCGGGTCGGGCGGCGATCTCCCTGGTGACTCCCCCGCCGTTCTTCCAGCCGGCCGCCGGCCGGTCGGCCGCCCGCAGGATCCGGACCGTGTCCGCGCCGCTCATTCCGTCCGCCTTCCGGGCCCGGGTACGCCCCGGGCCCGGCCGAGCCTATCCGGGTCGCCCCGCGCCGACGCCCTCAGGCGCGGAGCGCGGCGGTGAACCAGGTGAACACCGGGGCCAGGGCGGGCGGCACCGGCCATCCGTTGATCACTGACAGGAGCTGCCAGTACCGCTCGGCCCGCGGATCGGACGCCACCTCCAGGCGGGCGAGCAGCCAGCGGCGCAGGTCCCCGTCGTCCGCGCGCTCGAAGGCGTGGGCGTAGAGCGCGGTCAGCGAGTCCGCGAAGGGGGCCGCCTCGGCGGAAGCGGGCAGGATGCCCGCGGCCAGGGCCTCCCCGACGCGCGCCCGCACCGCTTCGGTGAGGTCGTGGTGGAGGCCGGTGGTGTCACCGCTGGAGCGGTCGGCCGCCTGGAACTCGGCCATGCGGCGTACGGAGGTCCGGAAGTCGGGGTCCTGGCAGAGTTCGGCGAGCTCCACCCAGGCCTCGACCTGTTCGGAGGTGGGGTCGTCGGGCAGTTCGGGCATGGCCGAGCGCATCATGGCGACGAACTCGGGGTTGGCGTCGAGGTCACCGAAGGTGGCGTCGATGAACTCGTGCACCAGGCGGTGGCGTTCGTCCTCGGAGAGTTTGGCGAGTCGGTGCATCAGAGCGGTCTCCAGGTGGTCGGCGCCCCGCCGGGCGACGGCCCGCAGCACGGCCCGCCGCAGCCGCAGGGTGCGTATCTGCACGTCCAGGGCGTCGGCGTGGGCGGCCGCGACCTCCGGTACGGAGGCCTCCCGGTCCAGCACCCTGCGTACGGCGGCCAGATCGAGGCCGAGGTCGCGCAGGGTGCGGGCCAGGTCGAGGCGGGTCAGCGCGTCGATGTCGTAGAGCCGGTAGCCGGCGGGGCTGCGGTCGGTCGGCGGCACGATCCCCGAGTCGGAGTAGTAGCGGATGGTCTTGACCGTCAGCCCGGTGCGCCGGGCCAGGTCTCCGATCGAGTAGAGCGCGTCGCCGTTCATGTCCGCCACCCTGCCGTCTCCCCCTACGGGAGACTCAAGCCGGGGCGGAAGGCCGGGTCACGGCATGTCCCGGCAGTCACGGCAGTCACGGCAGTCACGGCATCAGCTGGTACTCGGGGAAGTTGCCGGGCAGGCGTTCGCCCTCGGGGCCGTTGGTCACCGCGTGGACCAGCAGCTCCCCGCCGACGAAGGCACCGCGCCAGGAGCCGCCGAAGCCGCCGAAGAGCTCCTCGCGGTCGCCGCGCGAGCGGGGCTTGCCGTGGCCGATCTTGAAGGCGCGGATCTGCGGGGCGAGGCGGGAGAAGGTGGCCGGGTCGTCGGTGGAGAGGGTGGCGCACAGCGCGCCGTTGGAGGCGTTCATGGCGGCCAGCAGCTCTGCCTCGGTGTCCACGAGGACGATGGTGTCCACGGGGCCGAAGGGTTCCGCGTGGTAGAGCGGTGAGGAAGCCGGCGGGCTGAGCAGGGTCAGCGGGGCCACGTAGGCGGAGGTGTCCTGGCCGGGCAGGAACCGGGCCGGGTCGAGGGAGCTGCGGAAGAGCGGTACGGCGCCGCGCTCGACGGCCTCGGCGGCGTGGTCGGTGAGCTCCTTGGCCTTGGCCGCGTTGATGAGGGGGCCGAAGTCCAGTTCGGGCAGGGCGTCGTCGGGGTGCGCGACCGCGAGGGGGTGGCCCGTACGGATGGCGGAAACGGCGGGGAGGTAGGCGGCGAGGAAGGCGTCGAAGGCGGTGCGCTGGACGACGAAGCGGGGGTAGGCGGTGCAGCGCTGCTTGCCGTAGTCGAAGAGCTTGGGGATGACGGCCTTCAGGGCGTCCCAGTCGGTGTGCTCCCAGATGCCCCAGGTGTTGAGGCCCTCTTGTTCGAGGATGTGGCGCTTGCCGAGGTCGGTGACGGCGGTGGCGATGCGCGCGCCGGTGTCCCGGCCGCCGACGAAGGAGACGCAGCCGATCTCCGGCGAACGGACGAGGGCTTCGGAGAGCTCGCTGCCGCTGCCGCTGACCAGGGTCACGGGGATGCCCTCGCGGCGGAGCAGCGCACTGGCGAGGGTGAGGCAGGCGAGGCCGCCGTCGGTCGGGGTCTTCGCGATGACGGCGTTGCCCGCGAGTGCCTGCACGAGCATGGCGTGCACCAGCACCGACATGGGGTAGTTCCAGCTGGCGATGTTGGAGACGGGCCCGTCGAGCGGGGTGCGGCCTTCGAGCATGGCCTCGATGTTCTCCACGTACCAGCGGACACCCTCGATGGCCCGGTCCACATCGGCCTGGGCCAGCCGCCAGGGCTTGCCGATCTCCCAGACCAGGAGGAGGGAGAGCAGTTCGCGGTGCTCGGTCAGGGCGTCGAGGGCGGCGCTGACGCGGGAGCGGCGTTCGGGCAGCGGGATGTGCCGCCAGGCGCGGTGCTGGTCGAGGCTCGCCCGTACGGCCTGTGCGGCCGCGGCGGAGTCGAGGCGCGGCGGGCCCGCGATGGGGCTGCCGTCGACGGGGCTGGTGGCGGGCAGGGCGCGGCCGTCGGAATGCCAGGAGCCGCCCCAGAGGTTCAGGACGCAGTCCTCCTGGAAGGCCTCGGGGGCCACGGCCAGGGCGCGCTGCCAGGCATCGGACCAGGCCGTGCCGGGCTTGAGGGCGAGGGTGGGGTGTGCCATCTGCGGTTCTCCGCTCAGTGGGTGGGCGGGGCATGAGGTGGCTCGCGTACGGCCGCCCGCGCACCGGGCGGCCGTACTGGCGAGGCTATGCGGTCGCGCGGGCCGGCCGTAAGTACGGGCCGGGCGGCAGACACGGTCTCACTTCTGGACTGCGAGTCGCTCGAGGACCAGCCGGGCCGTGCCGGTCGGGGTCGATCCGACGGCCACGCCGGCTGCCTCCAGCGGGTTGTCCTCGACCAGGAGGGCGTCCTCGCGGACGGCGACCTCCCAGAGCCGGCGCAGCAACGTCTACGCCACCTCGTCCTGCGGCCTGTGCGTCGGGCCCGAGGTGCTGGCCGCCCTCCCCGCCCGGTTGCGGTCCGCCCGACGGGTCTTCGACTGCACCGGCGGGCTGCATGCCGCCGCGCTCTTCTCCCCGGAGGGCGAACTGATCGACGTACGCGAGGACGCCGGCCGGCACAACGCCGTGGACAAGATCGCGGGCCGGGCCCTGCAGGCGGACCTGCTCCCGCTGGGCGGGGCCGTCCTGCTGGTGTCCGGGCGGGCCTCCTCCGAGCTGGCGCAGAAGGCGGTGATGGCCGGGATCCCGGTCCTGGCCGCGGTGTCGGCCCCGTCCTCGCCGGCCGTGGACCTGGCCGCCGGGGCGGGGCTGACGCTGGTCGGATTCCTGCGGGGGGATTCCATGAACGTGTACGCGGGC
The DNA here is from genome assembly GCF_055604165.1 of Streptomyces sp. NPDC037242. Taxonomy (NCBI): domain Bacteria; kingdom Bacillati; phylum Actinomycetota; class Actinomycetes; order Kitasatosporales; family Streptomycetaceae; genus Streptomyces; species Streptomyces sp. NPDC037242. The sequence continues at coordinate 32,299 of NZ_JBVJUY010000006.1, read as the reverse complement.
GGGCACCGCGTCGGGCCCACGGCCTGACGACGGCGCCCGCGGCACGGCGGCGGGGGCCCGGTCCGGCGGGGAGCGCCCCCTGCGCCGGCGGGCCTTTCTGCCGCGCGCGCACGCGGGGGCGGGTCGGGCCGGGGTCGGCTCAGACCGCGTCGGCCTTCGCGGACGCGTCGGCCTTCGCGAGCACATCAGCCTTCTCAGGCGCGTCGGCCTGCTCGGGCGCGTCGGCCGCCTTCGCCTGCGGGGACGCTTCGACGACCCGGGGCCCGTGCTGTCCGCGCAGACCGATCCAGCTGATCAGCGCGACCAGGGCGAAGGCCGCGGCGCCGATCGCGAAGGTCAGGGTGAAACCGGACTCGGCGGGCAGGGCCGGAACACCCGGCGGCAGGTGTTCGATCGTCTGCGACGCCAGGATCGTGGTGACGATGGCGCTGCCGATCGCGCTGCCCGTGGAGCGGGAGATGGAGTTGATGCCGTTGGCGATGCCGCTCTGGTGGTGCGGGACGCTGGACATGATCACGGCGGGCATGGCCGCGTAGCCGAAGCTGACGGCCGCACCGACGATGAGGCCGGCGCCGATCACCGAGAAGGTGTGGCTGTGGTCCGCGGCGAGCCAGCCGAAGCCGGCGGCGCCGAGCGCGGCGGCCAGAGCGAGCGCCGCACGGGGGCCGCGGTGGCGCACCAGCTGGCCGCCGACGGGCGAAGCGAGCAGCGAGACGATCGCACCGGGCAGCAGGAACTCGACCGAGGCGCGCAGGATGGAGGCGTCGAAGCCGTACCCGGTGAGCTCGTGGGGCATCTGGACGAGGTAGGAGACGCCCAGGAAGTTCGCGAACATACCGAAGCCGACGAGGATGCCGGCCAGGTTGGCCATGAGGACCGGGCGGTGGACGAACATCCGCATGTCGACGAGCGGCTCGCGCACCTTGCGCTCGACCAGGACCCACACCGCGGTCATCACGACGGCGCCGGCGAAGCTGCCGAGCGTACGGGCCGAGGCCCAGCCCCACTCGTGGCCCTGGGAGATGGGCAGCAGGAGCAGCAGGAGGGCGATGCCGAGGGTCAGCGCGCCGAGGACGTCGGTGCGTCCGCCGGTCTTGTGACGGGTGGCGGGGACCAGGAAGACGACGGCGAGCAGGGCGAGGACCGCGAAGCCCGTCGCCATCCAGAAGGCGTTGCGGTAGTCGGCGTCGGCGCCGGAGGTCAGCAGGCCGGTGGCGACGAGCGCGAGGCCGCTACCGAAGGCGAGGGTGCCGCTGACCAGGGCCATCGCACCGGGGAGCTTCTGCGGGCGGACCTCTTCGCGCAGCACGGAGAGCGCCAGCGGGAAGATCGCGGTGGCGGCTCCCTGCAGGACCCGGCCCAGGATCAGCAGCGGCAGCGAGGACGCCAGCGCGGCGACGACGGAACCCGCGACCATGACGCCGAGTACGGCCACCAGCGTCGGCTTCTTGCCGTGCTGGTCGCCGAACCGGCCGAGCAGCGGGGTGAAGACGGCAGCGGACAGCAGGGTGGCGGTGGTCACCCAGCTGACGTTGGCGGTGGTGGTGCCGAGGTCGTTGCGGATCAGGCCCAGGATCGGGACGGGGAGGGTCTGCATCATCGACACGACCATGGCGGCCAGGCTCAGGGCGAAGACGATGACCGTCTCGTTCCTGGTGCCGGTGTCCGGGGTGGAGGTGGTGGGGCTCATGGCAGGGAGGACCTTCTTAGTGCTTCAGACCACAGATGTTTGATGTCATCAAGTAACTCCACAGACGGTAGTCCTCAATAGTTAAGGTGGTCAAGTAAAAGGTTGATAATGTCAAACACCTTGAGTACTCTTCGAGCATGAGCGCCACCACCCCGTACGCCCCCACCAAACTGGAGCTCCTGGAGCTGCTCGCCGCCATCGGCACGGCCCAGTGGCGCGATTTCGCGGCCGCCGCGGCCCATCACGGCCTCACCTCCACGCAGGCCAGGGTCCTCGCCCAGCTCAACGGGCCGATGCCCATGCGCGGCCTCGCCACCCTGCTGGTGTGCGACGCCTCGAACGTCACGGGCATCGTGGACCGCCTGGAGGCCCGCGACCTGGTGCGCCGCGAGCCGGACCCCGCCGACCGGCGCGTCAAGAACGTCGTGGCGACCGACGCGGGCCGCGAGGTCATCCGCCGGGTGCGCGCCGAGATGCAGGCCACGCACGGCGCCCTCGACATCCTGGACGAGGCCGAGAGCGCGACCCTCTACGCCCTGCTGGAGCGCCTGCGCCCGGCCATGGAGAAGGACGCCTGACCGTACGGAGCGCCCGTCATACGAGTCCGAGTCCGCGCGGCGGGACGAACAGGTGCGCGGCCCGGTGCTCCGCGGCCACCAGGGCGGTACCGGCCGAGAGCCGCGACTTCGCGCTGCGGGCGAGGCGGAGCCGGTGGTCGCCGCAGCGCTCGCACCCCGGGGACCAGTCGGGGAGCAGGTCCAGGTGGTCGGTGGCCATGTGCCGGGCGAGGCGGATCCGGGAGCCGGGCCCGCTGTCCATGGGGTCCCAGTCCACGCCCCGCTCCCCCGTGAGGAACAGTTCCGCCATGGCGTCCTGGATCTCCCGCATCGAACGGTAGAGGCGGGCGCAGGTCGTGCAGCCGAACATCCAGGACGGAGGCACCGGCCAGACGTCCTCGGGACTCAGCTCATCGGCACTCATGGCCGCCACGGTATCGGCGCGGCCCCGCGCACACAGGCGATCCGCCGCACTCGCCCCACGGCCCCTGCGCGGGAAGCCGCTGGCCAGGGGGAACGCCACCTGACAGACTGAAACGGCTTCAGACCACACAGGAGGACATACATGTCAGACGAGACGGACACCCCGAAGGACGAGTCGCCGGCCGAGGAGGCCAAGCGCAAGTTCAAGGAGGCTCTGGAGCGCAACGCCCGCAACGCCCAGTCGCAGCAGTCCCACCAGAGCCGCGCCAAGATCCAGGGCCAGGGTGGCAACGGTCCCGGCGGCAAGAACAAGAAGGTCCGCCGCAAGACCGGCTGACCGCGGTCGCCGGATCGCAGCAGCCGGCCTCGACGGGACCACCGCCCGGACGTTTCACGGGTCGGGTCCGGTCGGGGGCGGCTCCCAGGCCGCACAGCGGCCCGGTCGCACAGCAGGGCAGTCGCGCAGCAGGGCAGTAGCACCGCGGATCGGTCGCACAGTGGGTCAATCGGCCGATGGCCGTGCTCCCCGTGGGAGTGCACCGATCGGCCAGTCGGGTGACGGGCGATAACCCCGGGCGCTCACGGGAGTTGAGCAGCCCGTCCCGCCGAGGGCAGCCATCCCATTGCGACAGTGCGACCGAAGGAATCCCCCACATGTTCAAGAAGTTCATGGCCACCGCAGCCGCCACCGCCGCCGTTCTGGGCGCCGGTGCCGCCGTAGCCGCACCGGCGATGGCGATCGGCAACGACAACGGCATCAACACCGTGAACGGCAACGGCGCCGCGCAGATCTACGGCAACCAGGAGACCGGCGGCGCGATGAGCCCGCAGATGAGCGTCATCCAGGGCTCCCTGAACAAGCTCTGCGCCGGCGTCCCCGCGAAGCTCAACGTCCAGTCGGTGCTGGCCCTGATCAACGTCGGCGTCCAGGACATCAACGTCCTCGCCAACCCGCAGAACCAGCAGTGCACCGAGAACTCCACCCAGGCCAAGGGCGACGACTCGGCCTCGCACATCCTCAGCAACATCCCGGTCCTCTCGGGCAACCTCTCCGCCGGCAGCTGATCTGCCGCACACCGCACCGGCGCCGGTGCGAGGCCTTCGGGCTTCGCACCGGCGTCGCCGCGTTCCGTCCGCACATAAAAGGAGACCCGGGTTGGTCTAGACCTTGACAGGTCCAGACCACTTTCGCTTGAGTGGCGGTAATTGCCTCCCCCCACGGCAATTCCCCCCACTCAAGGAGCAGTTGCATGATGCGTGCACTACGTCGCCGCGCCCTCTCCCTGGCCGCCGCCGCGGCCGTCACCGCCGGTCTCGCCCTGGTCCTTCCCGCCTCGCCCGCCGCCGCGGCCCCGGCCTGCGCCGGCTCCTGGGCCTCCTCGGCCGTGTACACGAACGGGATGAGCGCCTCGTACGGCGGCCACAACTGGCAGGCCAAGTGGTGGACCCAGGGCGAGACGCCCGGCACCACCGGGCAGTGGGGCGTCTGGTCGGACCAGGGCGCCTGCGGCACCGGCGGGGGCCAGGACCCGGATCCCGGTAATCCGTCCGGATTCGTGGTCAGCGAGGCCCAGTTCAACCAGATGTTCCCGAACCGGAACCCCTTCTACACGTACAACGGGCTGGTCGCGGCCCTGTCGGCGTACCCCGGCTTCGCCAACACCGGCGACGACACCGTGAAGCGGCGCGAGGCGGCCGCCTTCCTCGCGAACGTCTCGCACGAGACCGGCGGCCTGGTCCACATAGTTGAGCAGAACACCGCGAACTACCCCCACTACTGCGACGCGGGCCAGCCGTACGGCTGCCCGGCCGGGCAGGCCGCGTACTACGGCCGCGGTCCGATCCAGCTGAGCTGGAACTTCAACTACAAGGCCGCGGGCGACGCGCTCGGCATCAACCTCCTCGCCAACCCCTACCTGGTGGAACAGGATCCGGCCATCGCCATGAAGACGGCGCTCTGGTACTGGAACACGCAGAACGGGCCGGGCACGATGACCGCCCACGCCGCGATGGTCAACGGCGCGGGCTTCGGCGAGACCATCCGCTCCATCAACGGCTCGCTCGAATGCAACGGCGGCAACCCCGCCCAGGTGCAGAGCCGGGTGAACGCGTACCAGAGCTTCACCCAGCTCCTCGGCGTCACGCCCGGGAACAACCTCGGCTGCTGACCGTCACCGGGTGCGGAGCGTGGTGGCCAGCTGGGCCCGGGAGCGCACGTCGAGCTTCTGGTAGATCCTGGTCAGCCTGGCCTCCACGGTCTTGACGCTGACGAAGAGCTTCGCGGCCGCCTCCTGGTTGCTGGCCCCGTCGGCCACGAGCAGCGCCAGGCGGGTCTCCGCCTCCGTCAGGGCGGCCAGCGCGTTCGGGCTGCCCGTCTCGGCGGGGGACGGTTCCCGGGCCAGCTCCGCCCAGGGGTGCGCCCCGGCTTGGGCGAACGCCTCGGCCGCCGCCCGCAGCGCGTCCCGGGCGGGTGCCCGCCGGCGGCGGCGCCGCTCCACGCGGGCGAGCGCGAGGAGCGTACGGGCCCGCTCCAGCGGGAGTTGGAGCTCGGCGAGCCGGCGCTCGGTCTCCTGGAGGAGGCTGACCGCCGACTCGGCCTCGCCCTGCGCCGACAGGCACAGGCCCCGGGCCCGGTCGAGGGCGGCGACCACGCTGGTACGGCCGAGGGCCAGAGCGGTCGCGCGGACCGGAACGAGCAGTTCGGCGGCCTCGTCCGGGGCGTCCGCCGCGACCAGGGCCTCGGCCAGCTCCCCGTGCCAGCGCAGGATCGAGGGGTCCACGACCTGCTGGGCGGCCTCCAGCTCGGCGACCCGGCGCAGCGTGGCCACGGCCTTCGCGGCCTCGCCCGTCGCCAGCTCGACCAGGCCGAGGGCGTGGAGGCTGCGCGAGAGGAAGACCTGGTCGCGTTCCTCCTCCGAGGCCTGGATGCCGCGCCGGGCGTATCCGGCAGCGCGCGCGAAGCTGCCGCCCATGGTCTCGGCCATCGCTGCGACGTACCAGGCGGGGCCGGGCGACAGGCCCGCCTCGATGGTCAGTTCCAGGGCGCGGCGGGCGTGCGCGGAGGCCGCCGTGCACCTGCCCCGGCGCAGTTCGACCTCGGTGAGGCTGCGCAGCACCTCGAAGACGTCCTCGGCCGAGCCGGTGCGCTGGACGGCGGGCAGCAGGACCAGCAGCTGTCTTCGGGCGTCGCCCAGCCGGTCGTCGAAGAGGGCGTGGCGTACGGCGAGGTACTGCGGGGCGTTGCGCATGCCGAGCGGGACCTCGGGGGCGGGCAGCGCCAGGGCCTCGGCGAGGATCTCCTCGGCGTCGGGGTCGCCCAGGATGCGGCCCATCCGGGCCCGTACGGTCAGTGCCATGGCTTCGGCGACCTGGTCGCCTCCTGCGGCGGCCAGGGCCCCGGCCTCGGCGGCGGCGTCACGGGAGCGGACGGGGTCGCCGTCGCTGAGGTTGCGCTTCCAGGCGACCCGCAGCCGTACGGCGGCCTGGAGCGCGGGGTCGCCCTCGGCGTCGGCCGTGGCGTAGGCGAAGGTCTCGTCGAGGTCGGCGAGGGCCTGCCCGGCGGCGTCGATGACGGCGAGCCGGGCCCGGACCCGGTCGGCGGGAGAGGAGTCGCGGGCCAGTACGGCGCGGGTGGCGCGGCGGGCGAGGTCGGCGCGGCCGGCCCAGCCCGCGTCCTCGGCGGCGCCGACGAGCCGGGCCATCTCCTCTCCCTGCAGGTGGGCGGGGGTGCGCTCGGCGGCGAGGAGACCCAGTTCGGCGGCCAGCGCCCGCTGGCCGCGGCGCCGGCAGGCCGCGGCGGCGTCGGCTATCTCGGCGGCGAGCCACTGGTCGGGGGTGTCCACGGCCAGCGCGCGGTGGCGTACGGCCTGGACGGGGTCGGCGACGGCGGCGGCCAGGGCGGCGTGTCCGGCGGCGCGTTCGGGCCAGCCGGCGTCGGCGGCCAGGGCGGTGGGCAGCGCGCCGGCCGAGAAGGCTACGGCGCCGTCCTCGCCCACGGTGACGAGCGCGGCCCGCTCGGCCACGGCGAGTTCGGCCTCGGCGTGCGGGCGCCCGGCCCGGCGCAACAGGGCGGTGGTCGGGCGGGCCGCGAGCGCGGCGAGCAGCAGGGTGCGGCGGGCCTCGACGGGGACCGCGGCGAGGAGCCGTCGGGCGACCTCGCGGGCCTGGCCGGAGACGGGCAGCGCGTCGGCGTGGTGGGCTCCGCCGTCACGGGTCCCGGCGGCTTCGGCGAGGGAGTGGCCGAGGGCGAGGGCGAGGCGCGGGTTGCCTCCGCTGGCCTGGTGGATCCGGCCGGCGAGGCGGGCCGGCAGGCCCCGGCGAACGAGCAGTTCGGCCACCTCGTCGGCGCCGAGCGGGGGGACGCGTATCTCGGGGGTGCCGGGGCCGCAGAGGGGTTCGGCGACGGGGGCCCCGCCCTGGACGCATTCGGCCACCAGGACCCGTACGCCCGGCGGGGTCAGGCGCAGGGCGAAGCGGAGCAGATCGGTGCTCTCGGCGTCGAGCCACTGGGCGTTGTCCAGGACGAGCAGGACGGGGCTGCGGGCGGCGAGGGTGCGCAGGACCTCGACGACGGCGAGGCGCAGTGCGACGTGGTCGCGGCCGGCCCGGGGCGCGTCCGTCTCGCGGCGCAGGAGTGCGATGGCGGTGCGCTGGGGGCCGGAGAGCCGCTCCAGTGCGGCGGCGGGTACGGAGGCGAGGAGGGCGGCGGCCGAGGCCTCCGGGATCCACCGGTCAGCGGCTTCGGGGGCGAGGCGCAGCACGCTGTCCCGGCGGGCTTCGGCGGCGGCCGCGAGGGCGCGCACCACCTCGGTCTTGCCCGCTCCGGCGGGGCCGGTGAGCAGTGCCCGCCCGTGCCCGGTCAGCGCGTGCTCGACCGCCTTGACCAGCTCACCGTGTCCGACGGTCGTGTCAGCGTGCCCCGTCGCCGCCACCACGCACAGCCACCAGCCTCTCGGTCTCCAGCTCCAGTTCCTGTGCCCTTCTTGTGAGACGCGACAATACGAGGTCCGCTGCCCGGCGGGCCCGGATTGTGACGCAGAATTCAGTCGCGCGACAGAAAAACCCGTCGGACCTGCCGATACGAGGTGTATCGGCAGGTCCGCGGGTTCATTTGGTCCGTACTATCGGCCCGTCAGGCCGGGTTGGCTGCGGCCGACTCAGAAGCCGAGGCTCCAGGAGTCGAGGTAGCCGGTGTCGCCGCCCGCGTTGTCGTTGACGCGGAGCTTCCAGGTGCCGTTCGCGACCTCCGAGGAGGCGTTCACGGTGTACTCCTGGTTGATGTTGTCGGCGCTGCCGCCCGCCCGGTTGTGCACCGTGTAGACGGTGCCGTCCGGGGCGAGGAGGTCGACCTTCAGGTCGCCGACGTAGGTGTGCACGATCTTCACGCCCACCTTGAGGGTGGCCGGAGCGTTGCCGGTCACACCGCTGACGGTGATCGGGCTCTCGACGGTGGTGTTGTCACCGATGGAGAAGTCGGCCGTGCTCTCGAAGGACGGCGTGGTCGGCGTCGAGGTCACGGCGGTCACCGTGGCGGCCGCGTCGGCCAGGCCGGTGCCGCAGCCGCCGGTGCAGGTGCCGGCGAGCGGGCGGGCATTGGTCTTGATGGCCGACTCAACCTGCGCCGGGGTGAGCGAGGGCTTGGCGGCGACCAGGAGCGCGGCGAGGCCCGCGACGTGCGGGGCGGCCATGCTGGTGCCCTGGTACGGCTTGTAGATCTCGGCGCCGGGGGTGGTCGTGCCACCGTTCAGCGTGGAGAGGATGCCGTTCTCGGGGGTGGTGACGGTGCCGGGCGTGTCGGTGGCGCGGCGGGTCTCACCGCCCGGGGCGGCGACGTCGATGATGGCGCCGAAGTTGGAGTAGAAGGAGCGGTCGCCGGTGCGGTTGCTGGCGGCCACGTTGATGACGTTGTTGCAGCTGGCGGGCGAGAAGCCGGCCGCGTCGGCGTTGCTGTTGCCGGCGGCGACGACGACGGTCGTACCGCGGGCGACGGCGGCGTTGATGGCGTTCTGGTAGGTCGCGGTGCAGGCACCGGAGCCACCGAGCGACATGTTGATCACCTTGGCGGGGGTGGCGTTCGCCGGGATGCCCGCGACGGAGCCGCCGGAGGCCCAGGTGATGGCGTCGACGATGTCGGAGGTCGCGCCGCCGCACTTGCCGAGCACGCGGACGGGCTGGATCTTCGCGTTGTACGCGATGCCCGCGACGCCCTTGGCGTTGTTGGACGCGGCCGCGATGGTGCCGGCCACGTGGGTGCCGTGCCAGGAGGAGTCGCTGGCCTTGGAGCCGACGCCGCACTCGCCGGCCGCGCTCCAGTCGCCCTGGTCGGCGGGGTTGTTGTCGCGGCCGTTGCCGTCGCGGGCGGCGCTGGAGGTGCTGATGAAGTCGTAGCCCGCGACGATGTTCGGGGCCAGGTCGGAGTGGGCGACGTAGCCGGTGTCGATCACCGCGACCGTGACGCCGCTGCCGGTGGTCTTGTCCCAGGCGGCGGGGACGTTCATGCCGGCGGTGGGCTCGAAGAGGTCCCACTGCTTGGCGTACTCGGTGTCGTTCGGGGTGGCCAGCGCGTAGGCGCGGGAGTCCGGCTCGACGTAGGCGACGTCGGGGTCGGCACGGAACTGGGCCATCACGTCGGCCGCGTCGGCGGCGGCGAGCGGGGTGCCGAGGGTGACGAGGGCGGCGCCGGTGCCGAGGCGGCGCTCGAAGCGGGTCTTGTCGGCGCCCTTCTTGCCCGCCTTCTTGCCCTTTGCGGCGGCGTCGGCGGCGGCCGCGTCGTTGGAGTTGGCCTCGGTCGCCGAGGACTTGTATCCGACGATCAGGTTCTCGACCGGGGCGGTCGCGGCAGCGGCGGTCGCCGCGGCGGGGGCGGGGTCCGCGGTGGCCAGCGCCATGGAGGTGGTGGCGGTTCCGGCGAGCAGGGTGACGGACATCGCCACCACGGATATGAGCCTACGTCTGGATGCGTGCACGGTGTTCCCCTTCGCGGGCCGTTCCCGGGCAGGCCGGAGCGGCCGGTTTGGTGCTGTGTGGGAGGTGTGTCGGCGACCACGGCGCCGGGACGGGCTGGTCGAACCCGCCCCGGCCACCGCTGCTCGCCTCGTTGCCCGGCCGCGACGTCGGAGCGGGGCAACGGCTTTCCGACGAGGGACCCCGCCGTTCTGCTTCGCACCATGTGGGGTTGGCACGGGGGCAGTTCGGGAGGAGAAGATCGCCGGTGGGCAGACAGTAGGCAACACGGGGATGAACTCGATACGGGGAAAACCCTTGTCCGCCCCCTGCGGCACCCCTCTGCTCCCCCGCGGTGGCGCCCCTCCTCCCCTCCGCCGCGGCCCCCGGCCTGCACCTACCGCCGGTTACCGGGGCGGCGGCGAGCCGAGCTTGCGGAAGTACGTCCAGCTCGTCTCGTTCGGCTCGCTCCACTTCTCCGGGGCGTGGGCGAACTCCGGGTGATGGGCGGCGACGTACGCGCGCGTGCGCTCGGGGACCTCGGCGTACGAGGACAGCTTGCGGCCCCGGCAGTGGAAGGCCAGGCCGCCGGGGCGCTGTCCCTGTTCCATCCAGGGGAGCCACGGGGACATCCGCGTCCAGGACATGGTCGAGGGGACGCTGGGCGCGTCGGTGGTGAGGACGGACGCGGGGGCGAAGAACTGGAACAGCTCCAGCGCCCGGTAGGTGTCGTCCGCCGAATTGTCCGGGAATTCGGCGACCGGCAGCGGCGAGGGGTAGGCGAGCGGGACCTCCAGGCTGAAGCAGACCTGGTCGCCGAGCTCGGTCATGGGGACCGGGAACGCCCGCCACCGCTGGTTGGCCGGGTCGTTCCACACGTGGACCACCGGCTTGCCCTGCCAGGTCTCCAGGATCTCCCGGGTCTGCGGCTCCAGGTAGAACGCTGCTTCCCGGGTGAGGAGCTGGTACGTGCCCGGGGGCTCGCCCTCGGGGGCCGCCAGGCGGGCGACGTTGATCCCCTCGAAGCCGAAGAGGCGCTGGTAGGGCTCGCCGGGCCCCCAGGAGTAGACGTCGCCGGTCCACCAGAAGGTCACCTCCTCGCCGTCGAGCGAGGCACGGGTGCGGGCGAGGGCCTGGAGCAGTTCGGCGGGAGTCATACCGCGTACTGTGCGCGGTCGCCGTCCGGGTCGGCAAGGACCGTCATGGCCAACTCGCCGGGCGCCGCGGCGGATTCACGGCGGCCTCCGGTTTTCACAGCGGCCTCCGGTTGCACAGCGGTCACGGCGGGGTGCCCGCTCTGCGGACGCCCGGTTGACGGCTGCGGCGGCCAGCGGCAAACGTGCTCCGCATGGTGAACGAACACCGGCTGCTCACGCTGCTCATCTGCCTGGTGCTGGGCGGCGGCCTCGCCGCCGCCGTGCTGGGGGCTTCGCGGGCCGCCGGCCCGCGGGCGGGGGCGGCTTCGGCGCACCCCGGGCCCGATGACCGCGTGGACATACGCGAGGTCCCGCGCGGCCCGGCCGAGGCCGCGGCGGCCGGGCCGGACGCCTCGGCGGGCTCGGTCTCGGTGGACTGCGGCCGCAACGAGGAGGGCCACTACAACGAGGACAACCTGGTGGTGTCGCCGGGGCTGCGCTCGGGCGCCCACCACACGCACGCGTACGTGGGGAACCTGTCCACGGACGCCATGTCCGACGACGCCTCCCTGGAGGCGGCCGCCACGAGCTGCCGGGGCGGGGACCGCTCGACGTACTACTGGCCGGTGCTGCGCCGGGTGGACCGGCCCGCCGCGCGCCCGCACGAGGGCTCCGCGGGGCACGGCAACACCGGCGAGATCCTGCCCGAGGCCTCGGTCTCCGTGGAGTTCCGCGGCAACCCGGTGGGCAAGGTGGTGGCGATGCCGCGGTTCCTGCGCGGGATGACCGGCGACGCGGTGGCGTACACGGCGGGCAGCGACGCCGACGTACGGGCCCGCTGGGGCTGTTCGGGCTTCCCCGACCGGTCCACCACCCGCTATCCGCGCTGCCCCGAGGGCGACCGGGTCACCCGTACGCTGGTCTTCCCCAGCTGCTGGAACGGCCTCGACACCGCCAGCGCCGGGCACCGCTCCCACCTGCGCTTCCCTGCGGCGAACGGGGTCTGCCCGCAGGGCACCTTCCCGGTGCCCGAGCTGCGCGTCTCCCTCGGCTACGAGGTGCCCCCGGGCGCGCCCCTCGCGCTCGACTCCTTCCCCGAGCAGCGGCACAGCCCGAAGACGGACCACGCGATGTTCGTGAACGTGATGACCGAGGCGCAGATGTCCCGGGTCGTGGACTGCCTCAACCAGGGCCGCACCTGCCGCGCCTGAGTGACGCAGGTCACATGAACCGCCGGGGCCCTCAGCGCGTGTTCCGACCGCACCAGGCAAGCGAGGAAGACGGAGAGGGTGAGATGGCCGGACCACTGTGGCCCCGCACTCGGCGGGGCTCGACCGATGAGGCACTGATCAGGTCGGTGTACGAGGAGCACGGCCACGCCCTGCTCGCCTACGCCACCCGGCTGACCGGGGACCGGGCCGCGGCCGAGGACGTCGTACAGGAGACCCTGATCCGGGCCTGGCGGCATTCCGAGGTCCTGGTCAACGGCAAGGGCTCGGTGCGCGGCTGGCTGCTCACGGTGGCCCGCAACATCGTCACCGACCGGTACCGCGCCAAGGCCGCCCGGCCGCCGGAGGTCTCCGGTTCTCCGGCCACTCCTCCGGTGGAGGCGGACCACGCCGACTCCGTGGTCGACACGATGACCGTGCTGGGCGCGCTGGACCAGCTGTCCCCGGAACACCGGGACGTACTGACGGAGTTGTACTACCGCCAGCACAGCGTCGCCGAGGCCGCGGACAGCCTCGGCATCCCCGCGGGCACCGTGAAATCGCGCTCGCACTACGCGCTCAAGGCGCTGCGCCAGGTCTTCAGGGACGGCGCCGGCGCGAACCGACCGGGCAGGCCTCCCCAGCAGGCCGCCGGAATGCAGGAGGTGGTGGCATGAACGGGCAGCGGCACGAGGAGGTACTGCTCGGCCCGTACGTTCTGGGCGTCCTCGACGACGCCGACGTCCACCGGGTCGAGGAGCACGTGGCGGGCTGCGTCCAGTGCCGGGAGGAGGTGACCGCGTTGCGCGAGATGGAGGCCGCGCTCGGCGAGGTGCCCGCGGAGGCGTTCCTCGACGGGCCGCCGCAGGGCGGGGACCTGCTGCTCCAGCGCACGCTGCGGCAGGTGCGGGGCGAGGTGGCCGGTGAGCGGCGCCGCCGCCGGGGTGTGGCCGTGCTGGCCGCCGCGGCCTCGTTGGCGGCCGTGTTCTGGGCCGGGGCGCAGGTGGGCGGAGGCGACGGCGGACCGGTGGCCCTGCCCCCGCAGCCGTCCCCGACGGTGTCGGCGCTGCCGAGCACCCCTCCGGCCGGGACCCGGGTGGCCTCGGCCACGGATCCGGGCACGCGGGCGCGGATGACCGTACAGGTGACTCCGGCCGCGAAGTGGGTACGGGTGCACGCGGCGGTGACCGGGGTGCCGCCGGGCGAGCGGTGCCGGCTGGTGGTGGTGTCCCGGGACGGTACGCGCACCATCGCGGGCGGCTGGGTCGTGGGCGGCCAGGAGAACGGCGAGTCCAAGGGCGCGGCGCTGGACGGCACGGCGGCGGTGGACCCGGCGAACGTGCAGGCGGTCCTCGTCGAGAACGAGGCGGGCCGGCAGTTCGTGTCCGTACCCGTGTAGGCCGGGGGCGGGCGCCAGGCCGGCCGGAACGTGACAGGGCCCGGGAGCATGTCCAGCTCCCGGGCCCCTGCTTGCCACCCAATTGCGCACACCGGCGGCTTTTAAGAGTCGCGGATCAGTGTGAGACCGACGTGTTCTGCCTTTGAACTACCGCGCCACGAGGAGAGGCGCAGGAGGGACTTGAACCCTCATCCGTCGGTGTTCGTCCACGCTCGGTCGATCCGGTGCTCGGCGGCGAATACTGAGACTGGAGCGAGAATCTGAGTTTTACGGGGCCGCCTCTGCCAGGCTTGGGCCACCCCGGCTCGTAGTGCCGGGGGAGGGATTCGAACCCCCAACTGACACCCCTTGGTCAGCTTCAACATCAGTTTCAGCTTGCGCTCTCGCGCACCCCCCGCTCGCACAGGGGGCGATCATGGGGCTACCTGAACAGGTAGCCGAACACCGCGTCGCCGATCCGCTGGTCGGTGACCTCGGTGTTGTTGGCCTCCTCGCGGGCGAACTTGACGGCCTGCTGGAGCTTCTCCACGCGGTCGAGCAGTTCGTTGACCCGCCGGGCGGGCAGTGCGCCGGAGAACTTCACCGTCGTCCAGTACCCGACCGGGACGTCCTCGTAGTACACCTCGACCTGCGCCGGGTGCTTCTCCGTGGCCTCGGCCTTGACGTGGTTGCGCGGCACCTTCTTGGTCCGGATGGTCCGTACCGGCTCCGTCTTCCAGGAGTCCGTGGACGGGTCCAGGTTCCAGGACTCGGAGGCGTCCAGCACGGGCAGCTTGCGCACGAAGGTGTGCATGTCCGTGAGCTGCTTCTCCAGGAAGAGCAGGTACGGCACGGGCACCTGCGCCAGCAGGACCGTCCCGTCCACGACGACGTCCGCGGCGGCGCTGCGGTTCGCCCAGTCCTTCGTCGCCGTCACGTCGAACAGCCGCGTCAGCGTCCCCGCGGTGGCCCGCAGCACGTCCTCGGCCTTGACCTGCACCCGGGTGGACTCGGGCGGCAGCTGCTCGCCCTCCTCGTCCTTGGGCTGGTAGGTCCGGGAGATGCCCGCCAGCAGCGCGGGCTTCTGGACGTCGTGGTGAGCCTGGGTGAGCTCCTGGAGGGACTTGGACTTTACGCCCTTTTCCACTGCGATGATCTGATTCAGCTTCGGCACCCGGTGAACGTAACAGCCGCCGGATCGCCACCACATCCGAATTAACTCCCGGCTCGCGGCAGGCGCTGTCCCCGGTGCGGGTCGGCCCTCCGCCAGGAAATTCGTTTCGCCACCGGCGCCCCACCTCGCACACTGACCGGATGCCCCGCACAGCCGCACAGTTGCTCACCGCGCTCGACCCCCTGCACCACCAGGCCCGACTGCGCCTCACGGCCACCACCGCCCGGGACCTCGCGGCCACCGGCGAACTGGCCTCCGTACTGGCCGACCTGGCGGGCCGCGGCCGTTACGAGCGGCGCCTCGCGGCCCTGGCGGCACTGGCCGGGCGGCAGGCGGAGCACCTGGCGGCGCGGCTCGCCGACCCGGACCCGGTCGTGCGGTCCTACGCTCTGCGGGCCGCCCGGACGCTGCCGCTGCCCGACGGGGCGATCGAGGCCGTGTACGCGGACGCCTCCGCCGAGGTGCGGTGGCAACTGGCCCGCGTCATCCGGGCCGGGGAGCGCACCGCCCTCGCCGAGCGGCTCGTGCTGCGGCTGGCCGAGGAGTGGGGGGAGCGCGAGGCCGCGGCCCTGCTCCCCTCCTGCTCGCAGGAGTTCACCGCCCGGACGCTGCCGCGGCTCGCGGACTCCGTCACCGACTGGGCGCGCCTCGGCCGGCGCCACCCCGGGCCGGTGCTCGACCACGCGGCCGCCGAGCTCGCCGCGCTGCCGGCCGGGTTGCGGGGCGCCTGGTGGGGGCAGCACGCCGAGGGCGTGGCCGCGGCCGCCACCGCCGCGCCGGACCGGGTGCTCCGACTGCTGGAGCGGTACGGTCCGGGCCGGCTGCCCGCCGTCCTGCGGGACCGGCTCGGCGATCTCGCCGCCGCCGACGCCGAGGGCGTCGTACGGTGGCTGATCGCCCCCGAGCGGGAGAGGCCGCGGTACGAACCCACCGCGCCCGCCTCCCTGCTGCGCCCGCTCGTACGGGCGTGGCCGCCGTCGCTGCACCTCCTCGGGCGCCACTGGCTGAGGCGGCCGGAAAATCTGACCGCCCTGCTGAAGGCGGTGCCGCCGGCCCGCCGCCCGGCGTTCTACGACGCCGTAGTCGCGGACACCCCCGAATCGGGCAGGTACACCTCGGACGACGCGCTCGCGCTGCTCCCCCGCGAGCACCGGGACGCCCTGACCCGGATCGAGGTCGAGCGCGGGCGCGCCGAGGGGTGGTGGCTGCCCGATCTCCTGGACACCATCGCCCGGCTGCCCGTCGCCGAGGCCCGCCCCGAACTCCTGGCGGCGTCCGGGCACCGCGACCCCTTCGTGCGGGGGAGCGCCTGGACCCAGCTCCTCGCCAACGCGGGCCACGCCGCCGATGCCGGCGCGCTCGCGGAGGCGCTCGGACTGCTGGCGGAGCGGACCCGCAACGACCAGGACCCGGTCCGGTCCGCCGCGCTCGCCGAACTGGCCTCGCTGCCCGCCTCCCTGCTGGACTCCCCCGCCGTCCCGGCCCACCTCGACCGGATCACGCTGGCCGCGCTGGAGGCCCCCGACTGCTCCGAGGACGCGCGCACCGCGCTGCTGCGCCTCGTCCTCGCCGTCCTGAACGAGCCCGCCCCGCGCCCCGGCCTGCTGGACTGGGCGCTGGGCACCCTGAACCGGCTCGTCGCCCACACCGGCGCGCCCGCGCTCGCCCCGCTCGGCCACGCCCTGCGGCCCGGTCGGGAGCGGCAGGTCCTGGAGGCGCTGCGCCCCTGGCTCGACAGCGCCGCGCGGAAGGGCGAGTTCGACCTGCTCCTGACCCTCGACGGATTCCTCGGCGGCGCCGCCCGGCGGCTTCCCGCGCTCCAGCGGCTCCTCGGCGAAGCCCTGGACCGCTGCGACGACGCGGCCTACCCGGCGCTCGCGGACGGCTGGCTGGCCGACCCCGCGACGCGCTCTGAGCGGGTCGCGGAACTGCTGGCCCGCGAGCCGTCCGCGGCCGCGCTGGCACCCGTACGGGAGGTGCTGTGCGCGCAACGCACCGATCTGCTGGACACCCTGCTCGGCGAACGGCCGCCGTACGGCCGGTTCCTGCGGGAGGGCTCCGCCCGGCCGCTGCCGGACTTCGCCCGGGCCGACCGGTGGCTCCCGCGCCAGCAGGAGGCGGCGGCGCGGCTGGCGGAGGCGGCGCTGCTCGACCGGTCCGCCCCGCTGGCCGACCGGGCCGGGCTGGTGCGGGACGCGGCGCGGATCCCCGACCACGGCCTGGCCCTCGTACGACGCCTGGCGAACTCGGAGGAGGCCCTGCTGGCCGATGCGGCGCTGGCGGCCACCGCCCGGACCGGGGAGCCGGCCGCCGTCCTCGGCGAACTCCTCGCGCACGCGGGCGGCGACCGCGCGCGGGTCGCGGTGTACGCCGCCGGGCGGGCGGCGCGCGCCACGGCCCCGTCCGAACTGGCGGCCCGCCTGGAGGCCCTGCTCGCGGAGGGCCGGGGCGGCGCGAAGGTGACCAGCCGCAAGGAGGCCGCCCGGCTGGCCGCGCGCTTCCTGCCCCCGCGCCGGGCGGCCGTACTGCTGGCCCGGATCGGCCTGAGCCGGGAGAGCCATCCCGACCTGGTGGCCGTCATCGTGGAACTCGCCATCGGGCTGGTCGCGACCGGTGAGGTCTGGGAGCTGCTCGCCGCGGCCACGGAAGTGGACGAGACCCGGATCACGGTGGTCCATGCCGACCCGCTCGACGTGGCCCGGGAGCACCGGCCGCGCTACGGACGGCTCGTGGCGGGGGTGTTCACGGCCGACACCGGGGTCGAGTTCGCGTCCCTGTCCATCCTGACCCTGTCGGACTGGGCCGCGTACGCGCCCGAGGTCGCGGACGTCGTCCGGGTGGCCGTGTGCGACCTGTCGAGGTCCGACGGCTGGCGGTACGCCTCGCTGGCCCTGGGCCGGCTCGCCGACTCGGGGCTGCCCCACCCGGTCGGCGGCATCGCCCCCGGGAGCCACTTCGACCGGGCCTTCGAGGAACTGCTGGCCGCCGTCCGCGCCGGGGCCGGCCCGGAGGCCGAGGCGGACCGCGACCGGCCGGCCCTGCGCAGGCTGCACCACCTCGTAACCCAGAGCGCCGGGACGCCGACCGGCGTACGGGACGTGCTGGCACCGCGGCTGGCCGACGAGCCTTCGCTGATCGGGGCCCGCGTCGATCTCATCGCCCGTACGGTCGATCTGAGCGCGCGGGCCGCCGCCCTGCGAACGGCGCTGTGGGAGCTGGCGGCCGCCCACGAGGGACGGCCGGGTCTGGCGCACGCCACGGCCCTCTCGCTGGGACAGCGGCACGCCTACGGTGACCCCCTGCCGGAGCCCGGGACCGTACTGGAGGCCGTACGCGAGCTCGCGGCGGACGGCGGGTACGCGCACGGGCTGTTCGCGGTCGCGCTCACCGAGGCCGTCGGCCGGCGTCACAGCTGGCCGGCGCAGTGGCGGGAGCTGCTGCGGGAGTTGCGGCGCCACCCCCAGCTGGAGGTACGGGACGCGGCGGTGTCGGCGACGACGCACCACGAGTGACCTGACGTCACGCAGACGACTCCACCCGTCGCGGACCGATCATCACATTGCGGTCCATGACATCCTGTGACGTCACAACTCGCCGGACGGGATCGGCGGACGTCCGGGGAAAATGGGGAAGGTCGATGAGGCTCTGCTTCCTGGTGGAGGAGCACTACCGCCACGACGGCATGCCGAACGAGGTGGTCCGGCAACTGCTGGCATGGGGCCACCGGGTCGACGTGGTGCGGCCCGGCGGCTCGCTGCTGCGCATGGCCGAGGTGGTGGACGCGGGCACCCATGACGCCTGGGTGCTCAAGACCGTCTCCGGCGGCCCCGGTCTGACCCTGCTCGAAGCGGCCGCGGCGGCCGGGACGACCACGGTCAACGACGCCCGCTCGATCCGGGGCGTACGGGACAAGGCACTGGCCGCGGCCATCGGGCGCGGCCGGGGACTTCCGCTGCCCCCGACGTACGCGGCCGCCCGGCCGGAACTGCTAGCGGAGATACCCGACTCGGAGTACCCGCTGGTCGTCAAACCCGCCGACGGCAGCTCGGGGCGCGGCGTGCACCTGGTGTCCTCGCCCGAGCGGCTGCTCGCGATGCTCCCCGAACTGTCCGGTGAGGGGATGCTGATCGCCCAGCCCTACGTCCCCAACCCGGGCAGCGACATCAAGGTGTACGCGGTCGGCGGGGAACTCTTCGCCACCGAGCGCTGCTCCCCGCTGCACCCGGACTCCACGGTCCGGGAGCGCCGGGTGCCGCTGTCGGCCGAGGTGGCGGCCATCGCCGCGCAGGTGGGGGCGGTGTACGGGCTGGACCTGTACGGAGTGGACGTGCTGCTGGGGCCCGACGGGCCGGTGGTGGTGGACGTGAACGACTTCCCGAGCTTCCGTCAGGTACCGGACGCGGCGGCGCGGGTGGCCCGGGCGGTGCTGGAACTGGCGCGGACCGGTGGCTCTGGGGTCACGGGCGGCGCGGGGGTCGCGGGCGGCGCGGCGGGATCGGTGTCCGTGAGCGGCGCGGACCCGGCGTTCCTCCCCCGGCAGCAGGGGCTGCCGTCGGCCGTCCCGCTCCAGGTCGCGGCGGGGTCGGGGGACTGCGCATGAGGATCGGCCTGATCACCGACAACCCCGGGCACCCGCTCCTGGCGGCGGCCACCGCGCTGCTCACCCCCGAGCACCGGGTGGAGGTGGTGGATCCGGGCGCGCCGGACGGGGCCGGGCCGCACGGAGCCGGGTCGGACGTAGCCAGGCCGGCACCGGCCGACGTGTACCTGCTGAAGTCGCACACCCCGCGGGCGCTGGACCTCGCGCGGGAGTTGGAGCGGCGAGGGGCGCCGGTGGTGAACTCGGCCGCCGCGACCACGCTGTGCCAGGACCGGACGGAGATGGCGGAACTCGCCGTGCTGGCCGGGCTGCCGTTCGCGGCCACCCGTACCTTCGACGCCCTGGGCGTCTGGGCCGCGGGGGCCTCGCTCCGCTCCCCCGTGGTCGTCAAGAGCCGCCACAACCGCCGCCGGGACCTGGTCGCCCGCGCCGACGACACCGCGGGGCTGCGGACGTTGGCGGACGCCTGGCCGGACGAACCGGTGGTGGTCCAGCCGTACGCCCCCAACAGCGGCTGGGACCACAAACTCTGGGCGATCGGTGACCGCGTCTTCGCCGCCCTGCGCCGCTCCGAGCTCTCCCCCGAGGGCCGCGGCCCGACCCTGCCCCTCCCGCGGCCCCCGGCGGGCTGGGCCGAGCTGACGCTCAGGGTCGGCGAGGTGTTCGCCCTGGACGTCTACGGCGTGGACATCATCGCCACCGCCGACGGCGCCCCCCTGATCGTCGACATCAACGCCTTCCCCGGCATCCGCGACCAGTCCGGCGCCCCCGAGGCCCTGGCGGAGCTGGCCCTGCGCCGGGCCAAGGGGTAGCGGCCCGCAGCGGACGCCCACCGCTGCCCCGGCCCGGCCCGGACGGGCTAACGCGCGGTGTCGCCGCGGCGCGGGGCGGGCGCCGCGGGGAGGATCGGGGGATGGGCGTCCTCGTGCCGGTCCTCCTCGCGGTCTTCGCTGCGCTCAGCAACGCCCTGGCCACCGTGCTCCAGCGGCGGGCCGCGCTCACCGTGCCGCAGAGCGACCGGTTCCGGCCCGGGCTGATCCTCGACCTGCTGAGGCGGCCGGTGTGGGTCGCCGGGATCGTGGCCGTGATCGCCGCCGGGGCAGGGCAGGCCGCCGCGCTGGCGACCGGACCGCTGGCCCTCGTACAGCCGTTGTTCGTACTGGAGCTGCCGCTCGCCCTGCTGATCGCCTCGCTGATCTCGCGGCGGCGCCTGCCGGTGGCGCTGTGGCGGGCGGTGGCCGCAGTGGTGCTGGGACTCGGGGTGGCGATGGCCGCCGCGTCGCCGTCCGGGAACCGTACGCACGTCCCGCTCGACCGGTGGCTGCCGGCGCTGGCCGCGTCGGTGGCAGCGGTGGTGCTGCTGGCGGCAGCCGCGCTGCGGCGTCCGCCGGGCAGGGCCCGGGCCGGCTGCTTCGGCGCTGCCACCGCCCTCTGCTACGCGCTCACCGCCGCCCTGATGAAGTCGGCCGTGCTCGTCCTCACCGACCACGGGATCGGGGCGTTCCTGACCACCTGGCAGACGTACGCCTTCGCCGCCACGGGCATCTGCGCCCTGCTGATGCTCGAACACGCCATGCAGGGCGGCCCGCTGGTCGCCTCACAGCCCGCGCTGACCTTGGGCGACGCGACGGTCAGCGTGGCGCTCGGCGTGCTGCTGTACGAGGAGGAGCTGCGCGCGGGCTGGTGGCTCGTGCCCCAACTGCTGGGCGTGGCCCTGATCTGCGCCGGCGTCCTGTCCCTGGCCCGGATCCCGCCCGACGAGGAGAGCGGGACGCTACCGGCGGGTCCGGTGTGAGGGTTAGCGTGCGGGAGGTCGGGCGGGCGTTCGGGCGGAGGGTGAGCGGCATGCGTGCGGTGGTCTTCGAGCGGTACGGGGAAAAGGCCGAGGTCCGGGAGGTGGCGGACCCGAGTCCGGCACCCGGCGGCGTCGTGGTGCGGGTCGAGGCGACCGGGCTGTGCCGCAGCGACTGGCACGGGTGGATGGGGCATGATCCGGACATCGTGCTGCCGCACGTCCCGGGTCACGAACTGGCCGGTGTGGTCGAGGCGGTGGGCTCCGGGGTCACCGGTTGGCGGCCCGGCGACCGGGTCACCGTACCGTTCGTCTGCGCGTGCGGCCGCTGCGCGGACTGCGCGGCCGGACAGCACCAGGTGTGCGCCCGCCAGACGCAGCCCGGTTTCACGCACTGGGGGTCCTTCGCCGAGTACGTGGCCCTGGAGCAGGCCGATGTGAACCTGGTCGCGGTGCCCGAGGAGTTGTCGTACGCGACGGCGGCGGGGCTGGGGTGCCGGTTCGCGACGGCCTTCCGGGCCGTGGTCGCGCAGGGGCGGGCGGCGCCGGGCGAGTGGGTCTGCGTGTACGGCTGCGGCGGCGTCGGCCTCTCCGCCGTGATGATCGCGGCGGCGGCCGGGGCCCGGGTGGTCGCCGTCGACACGGCGCCGGCGGCGCTGGACCTGGCGCGCGGGTTCGGCGCGGCGCACTGCGTGGACGGCGCGGCGGGTGATCCGGTGGCCGCGGTACGGGAGTTGACCGGCGGGGGCGCGCACCTGTCGCTCGACGCCCTGGGGTCGCCGGTGACAGCGGCGGCCTCGGTGGCCGGGCTGCGCAGGCGCGGACGCCACGTACAGGTCGGGCTGCTGCCCGCAGCGGGCGGGACGACGGTGCTGCCCATGGAACGGGTGATCGGCTGGGAGCTGGAGGTCCTCGGCAGCCACGGGATGGCGGCGCACGCGTACCCGCCGATGATGGAACTGGTCCGCTCGGGGGCGCTGCGGCCGGACCTGCTGGTCACCGCAACGATCCCGCTGGAGGCGGCGCCCGCGGCCCTGGCCTCGATGGGCACGGCCCCGGGCGGCGGCGTGACGATCATCCGCCCCTGACCCCGGTCACCCGATCCGCTTCGCCCGATCCCCGGTCACCTGGCCCCCCCGGTCGCCCGATCCCCGGGCGACCGCGCCGCGTTGCTCCGCGTCGTCGTCCGCCGGGGTGGCCCGGTCAGGCCACGGGTACGCGCACACGGACGGTCGTTCCGGACGAGTCCGCCATGACGGCGAGCCGGCCGCCCACCTCGGCCGCGAGCAGTTGCACCATCAGCAGGCCGCGTCCGGTCTCGGCGTCCGGGTCCACCTCCGCGGCGGGATCGGGCAGCCGCGGCAGCCCAGGAGCCCGGTCGGCGACCTCCAGTTGCAGCCAGCCCCCGCTCAGCCGTGCGCTGACGCGCATCCTGCCGGGGGCGGCGGCCGCGTGCAGGACCACATTGGCGACGAGCTCGCTGACGGCCAGCAGCATGACGTCGGCGGTGTCGGCGGCGACCTCCCACCCTTCCAGCAGGGCGCGGATACGGGACCTGAGCAGCGGAACCGTGGCCGCGGTGGGCTCGGCGGCCCAGCGGACGAAGTGCAGGGGCGGCTCGGCAGGGGCGGCCGGGGAGATCGAGGCGGCCATCGGGGTACGGGTGGCGGCGGTGTACATGGCGTGCTCCCAGAGGGGGGAGGGCGACGCACCGACTGATGTCTCGTGTAACTGACGAGGAACCCGGATCGCCGATGGGCTTGTGGTCAGCGGAAATGCGTCGCTAGAGTTGTGATTACACGTGTAACACGTTAAGCCTCCCCCAGTGCCCCGCGCAAGCATTTCGGACAAACGTTACGAAGCCCGGACCCGCACCGGACCCGCCGGCCACTGGGGCCGCGCCGAATTGGAAGGGCCGCAATGACGCAATCTCCTCCCACCTCCACGCCCGACGTGGCGAGCCTCCCCGACATGGCGGGCCTCCCCGGCGCGGCCGACATGTCGTGGCCGCCGCCGCCCTACCGGCCCCCCGTACCGTCCGTGACGGACGAGCACGGCGTGCGCCGCTTCGACGGCATCACGTACGCCACCACACCCGGCTACCGCCCCCGGCTGCTCGACGTGCAGCTGCCCGCCGGCGACGGCCCCTTCCCGGCGGTCGTCTGGATCCACGGCGGCGGCTGGCTGGACGGCGACCGGCGCTACCCGCCGCCGACCGTGCCCGTGGAGCTGCTGCACGGGTCCGTCCTGGCCGCCGGGCTCGCGCTCGTCTCCATCGACTACCGGCACAGCCTGGAAGCGCCCTTCCCGGCCCAGCTGCACGACGTGAAGGCCGCGATCCGCTACGTCCGCGCGTACGCCGACGCCCTCGGCATCGACCCGGACCGGATCGGCGTCTGGGGCGAGTCCGCGGGTGGCCACCTGGCCGCGCTCGCGGGTGTCGTCGGCCCCGGCACGGCGGACGCCGCGTCGCTGGAAGGCACACAGGGCGTGGCTTCCGGCGCGACCGGAGTGCAGGCCGTCGTGGACTGGTACGGCGTCTCCGACCTGGTCGCCATCGCCGACCACCCCATGCCGCCGATGCCGTCCGAGGTCGAGTTCCCCGACCCGTACGAGGCCCTGCTCGGCGGCACCGAGGCCGAGCGGCCCGCGCTGGCACGGGCCGCGAGCCCGGTCACGTACGCCGAGGGGCCGGGGCTGCCGCCGTTCCTGCTGATCCACGGCACGAACGACGGGCTGGTCCCCTACAGCCAGAGCGAGCTCCTCGCCGAGGCACTGGGCCGCGCCGGCGGCGAGGTCACCCTGCGCCCCGTCGACGGGGCCGACCACATATTCCTCGGCTCCCCCGACATCGTGCGCATCGTCGGGGAGAGCGTCGAGTTCCTCGCCCGCCACCTGGGCGCGAAGGCCTGACCCGGGACCCGTCCCGTTCCACCGTGGGGGCGCGGCCCGGCCCCGCCCCCACGGGTACGTCGATCACCACGAGCCGCGTCCGCGCGTGCGGGCGCGGCGCCCCGAGAGGCACTCATGTCCAGGAATCCCGTCACCTCCCCTGTTCCCGCACCCGCACCGAGACCGCCCGCCGGGCGGCGTCCCGGCGTGCTCCTGCTCGGGCTCCTGCTGCTCGCGGCGGCCGGGGTGGCGGCCCTCTCCGTCCGGCCGGACACCGCGAACCCGCCCTTCCAGGGCTTCGACGACCGCTGGCTGTCGTGGATGGGCGGTCCGCACGAGGGGCTCCCGTCCGTGGTGGCCGCGGGCCTGAACTGGTTCGGCGGCCCGCTCGGGGCCGTCGTACCGCTCGCTCTGCTGGTGTTCCTGCTCGTGCGCCGGCGCTGGGTGTCGGCCGGGTTCCTGCTCGGCGTCTACCTGCTCGGCAACATGCTCGTCGTCCAGGGGCTCAAGCACCTGGTGGACCGGCCGCGTCCGGCGAATCCGCTGGTCCGCGTCGACCACGGCTCCTTCCCGTCGGGCCACGCGGCCGGGGCGGCGCTGCTCGTCGTGGTCATCGGTGCGCTGCTGGTGCCGGCCGCCCGGCGTCGGGCCTGGTGGGCGGGGGGCGCGGTCTTCACGCTGGCCATGATGTGGAGCCGTACGTGGCTGCACGCGCACTGGCTCAGCGACACCGCCGCCGGGGCGGCCGCGGGAGCGGGGGCGGGGCTGCTCGCGTGGTGGCTCTTCGGCCCCGCACTGGCTCGGGAAGGGGACCGGCGGCGCGACCGGCGCCGGGACCGGCACCGCACGGTGGAGGTGCGGGCGGGACGCGACCGTCGGGGGGCGGCCGCGGACACGCCGGAGCCCGCACGGCACTGAAGGCTGGGGGCGAGGGGCCGAGGGGCTGGGGGCCGTGGGTTCCCCGGCCCCTCAGGACGTACCGCGGTGGACCAGGACGGTCTCGGTCGGCGGTACCGGCTCCGCCGTGCCGGACTCGACCAGGTCGTGGAGGGCTCCCGCGATCAGCGCGGCCGACGGCAGGTCCAGCCGGACCGTGGTGAGCGGGGGCTGCTGCAGGGCGGACAGGATCAGGTCGTCACAGCCGACGATGGCCACCTCGTCCGGTACGCCGATGCCCTCGGCCAGTAGCGCGTACTGCAGGAGGGCGGCGTACTCGTCGTTGTAGGCGAAGACGGCGTCGAGCCCCAGGCCCGCCCAGCGCCGGGCGAGGTCGGTCGCGGACTCCCGCGTATAGGCGAGCTCCACCGGCGTGACGGTGGCCATGTGCCGCGCCGCGACCGATTCGGCGCCGGCGAGGCGGGGTTCGGCGAGCGTGGCGAGGCCGCGCTCCTGTGGCATGACCACGCCGATCCGGGTCCGCCCGCGGGCGATGAGGTGCTCGGCCGCGGTCGCGCCGATCTTCGCGTGGTCGAAGCCGATGGTGTGGACGTCCGGTACGGGGCGGGCGGCGAAGGCCAGCATCGCGCGTACGCCGGCGCGGCGCAGCAGCTCGGCGGCCTGGGCGGTGAAGTGGTCGCCGTCCAGGGCGACCACGGCCGCCGGGCGCAGCTCGGCCCAGGCGCGGGCGGCGTCGAGCGGGTCGGCGAAGCGGCCCGCGTGGAGGACGGCCGTGTAGCCGAGGCGCTCCAGCTCGGTGTTCAGGTCGTCCACCCAGTCGCTGACGAGGCGGCCGAGCGCGGTGACCGACGCGGGCATCAGGACGAGGTTGCTGCGGCCCGCGCGCAGGGAGCGGGCAGCGGCGTGCGGGACGTAGCCGAGCTGTGCGGCCGCATCGAGGACCCGGGCACGGGTACCGGCGCTGACGCGGTGGCCCTGGGTGTCGTTGAGGACGAAGGACACGGTGGCGCGTGACACCCCGGCCAGCCGGGCCACATCGGCGCTGGTGATCGTCGCGGGGGTGCGTGTCTGCCTGGGCATCTGGTCCTCGTCTCCCTGTGGCCGACCGGCGCCTGTCAACCACAGGTTACACGAGTTAGATCACTTGGTCGGATCGCCGCTGGTCAGACGCTCCGCTCGTGCAGGAGGCGTGAGGGGCCCGCGAGGTCGCCGAGGGTGCCCACGACGGAGTCGAAGCGCATCGTGGTGCGCGTGTCCGCCGCGTACGGATCCCACTGCGGCATGGCCGGGTGGTTCGGGTCGCCGGTGCGGACGAAGGCGATCCAGGCCTCGTGCATCGTGTGCGCGAGGCCGTCGCGGGTCGCGGGGTCGAGGCCGGCCAGGAACGGGGCGTGCGACCACTGGTCGAAGTTGGCGAACGCGAAGGGCAGTTCGAGGCAGTGTGCGGCGCCGAGCCGACCGCCCAGGGCGGGGGTGGGGAGATCGAACTGGTAGGCCCAGACGGGG
Organism: Streptomyces sp. NPDC037242; assembly: GCF_055604165.1. Classification (NCBI taxonomy): domain Bacteria; kingdom Bacillati; phylum Actinomycetota; class Actinomycetes; order Kitasatosporales; family Streptomycetaceae; genus Streptomyces; species Streptomyces sp. NPDC037242. The sequence continues at coordinate 6,104 of NZ_JBVJUY010000006.1, read as the reverse complement.
TGGTCCGTCCCCGCCCTCCCCTCCGCGAGCCGGACGGCGGGGACACGGAAGAGCTCGTCGGTGATGAGGTCCATGAGGACGTCGGCCGGACGCGCGCCGGGCCGGGTGCGCTCGTAGGCGGCGTACACGTCGGGCGCGGCCCCGGCTCCGAAGGTGTCGGCGATCCGGTCGGTCACCTGCTCCCGGGTGGCGTCTGCATGGCCCGGGTCCAGGGCGAAGCCGAAGTTCGCCTCCTCGCGGGTCCAGCCGATCATCACCTCGATACCGGCGGCGGCGCCGTGCAGCAGGGATTCCACGGGATGCCGGGGCACGGCCGCCCCGTCGATCACGGGCAGGAACGGCGTCGGCCAGTAGCCCCAGCGCATGGTCCGCGCGAAGAGCCCGCCGGTGGCGCCGATCAGCGCGGGCCAGGGCAGGGCGCGGAGTTCTTCGACGGTCTTGACCCCGGCGACGTCGAGGTAGGCGGCGGTGCGCTCGCGGCAGGCCTCGGGGTCGGGGAGGTCCAGGCCGAAGGGCGGGCTCTGCAGGATCACGCGCCGGATCAGCCCCTGGGCCTGCGGGTGGCCGGCGAGGGCGGCGGTGGACATCGCACCGCCCGACTGTCCGGCGACGGTGATGGCGTCCGGGTCTCCGCCGAAGGCGGCGATGTTCTCCTTCACCCACCGCAGGGCGGCGAGCTGGTCGGTGAGCCAGTGGTTGCAGCCCCCGTCCTCGGGGTCGAGGCAGAGGTAACCGAGGGCGCCGATGCGGTAGTTGACACTCACGACGACGAGGTCGCCGTCGCGCGCGAAGGTCTTGCCGGAGTAGTTCGGCAGCGATCCGGACCCCGAGACGAAGCCTCCCCCGTGGATCCAGACGAGCACCGGGCGGCGGGCCGCGTCGGGCGCGGGCGTCCAGATGTTCAGGGTCAGGCAGTCCTCGTCGAACGGCGGCGATCCGTGTCCGCCGAGGACGGGGTCGCCGCCGTCCATGTACATCTGCGGTGCGCTGGGGCCGTCGGAGGTCGCGTCCCGCGTACCGCTCCAGCCGGGGTGCGCCTGCGCGGGCCGCCAGCGGAGCTCGCCGACCGGGGGCAGGGCGTACGGGACGGCCCGGAACACGCAGACCCCGCCCTCGACGGCACCGCGCAGCCGGCCCGCCGGCAGGTCCACGAGCGTGGGGTCCGGTCCTGAGGTGCGCTCTGCGATGCGTCCTGGGGTGCGTCCTGGGGTGCGAGCCATCGGGAATCCTTCCTGGTCGGCGCGCCGGGCACGCGCTGACCCCATCGAGAGTATTGCGTAAATTCATCGACCGTCAACAACTCACAATACTCGCGGCGCTAGAGCCACAGGCTGTTCGTCGCCGCCCGTTCCGCCTCGGTATCCAGTAGACGCGCGAACAGCCGCCACAGCAGCAGACAAGTACCGGCGCCCGCGAGCGCTCCGGCGAAGGTGTCGCTGAGCCACTGGGCATGCAGCCAGGTGCGGCTCCACATCATGGCGAGCACGTACGCGCCGCCAGGGATCCACCACCAGCGGCGGGCACGCGGCGGGAAGAGCACCACCGCGGCCGCGATCACCAGGGTGACGGCGCTGAAAACCTGTCCCGAGGGGAACGAACCGTCATTGACCAGGACCCACGGGTGCGGCGGTCGGGGCCGGTCGACGAACTGCTTGAGCGGCAGGACCACCAGCATGTTGGCGAGGATGGCGGCGGAGAAGACGAACAGCGCCGACCGCCAGCGCCCGTAGACGCAGAGGCAGCCGATCAGCACGAGCGGCAACACGGTGCCGAGCGGGCCGCCGAGCCGGTCGAGGACCGTGGCGAAGCCGGCGGCGGCGCCGTGCGGGGATCCGATCACCCAGGCCGCCCAGCGGTCGTCGACCCCCTGGAGGAACGGGGCCCAGCCGCCGGCGAGCAGCAGCCCGGCCACCAAGGGAACGACCAGCAGCCCGACCCCACAGCCCGCGGCCCACCGCGGCGGCGGCGCCGGAACCCGGGGCAGCCGGAGCGGGGGCGAAGGCGGCGTGACGGATGACGTGGAGAACATGGCGGGCCTTTCACGAAGACCTCCCGATCGGCGCAAACACCGGGGAAGCGACGGACAAACGAAACACGCAGCGCCCAAACCCGAAGCGCAAACCCGCAGACGGACCCCACAGGGGGCCACCGGCCGGCCAACCCGAAGGCGGTGGAACGCGGAGCGGTAGAACCCCCGAAGCGGTGGAGCGCGGAGCGGTAGAACCCCCGGGGCGTGGAGCGCGGAGCGGTGGAGCCCCGGGGGGGGGAGCCTGAGCGGGGAACCCGAAGGCGTGGAACGCCAGGGGCCCTGAGCAGGGAATCCGAGCGGCGGAGCGCCGGGCGGCGGAACTCGGAGCGGGGAACGCCGAGCGTGCGAACCGGAGCTAGGGAACGAGGGAACGAGGGAAGCGTCGGGCAGGGGAACACACGGAACGGACACACACCGAGCAACAGGCCCCGGAGCACGGAACACCGAGCAGCCGGACCCGGAGCGAGGGAACGCCGACGAAGGAATGCCGGGAGGCGGACCACCAAGCGAGGGAAACGCCGGGGTAGGAGAACACGGACCGAAGGGATGTTGGCAAGGGACGCGGAACACGGGTAGCGGAGCAGCGGAACACCAAGCGGACGAACCCGGCGCGAGGGAACACCGAACGAAGGAATGCCGGGAGGCGGACCCCCGAGCAAGGGAAACGCCAGGTGGGAGAGCACGGAACGAAGGAACGTCGACAAGGGCACGGAACAGAGGTACGCCGAGTAGCGGACCCCGAGCGAGGTACGTCGGGCGGGCGAACCCTGAGCCAGGGAACGCGGAACGGAGCAACCCTGGGCAGGGGAACCGGAGCTGGGGGAACACCGGGCGGGGATCTCGGAGCGGAGGAACGTCGGACGGGGGAACACGCAGCGGGGTACGCCGAGCAACGGAAGGCGGAGCGGGGGAACATCGGGCGGCCGCGGGCAGACGGTCACCCAGCAGCCTCGGGGGCGAGCGTGAGCCCACCTACCGCGCCGTGGGGGTGACCGGCAGCGCGCCGGGATCACGGGCGCCGAAGCCGCAGCGGTGGACGGCATCACCCGCAGGCGGCCCACGCGGCAGGATGGCGCCGCGACCGCCGCACCGGTGCGCAGCAGGATGGCGCCGGGACCGGAGCACTGCGGATCGGCGCCGAGCCACCCGACGCCCCAACCGCCCAACGCGCAAACCGCGCCGCACACCCCGGGCCGAGCCACCCGAAACGCCCGAGCCGCCCGGCGCAAACCGCACCGCACAGCCTGGGCCGAGCAACCGCCCGGCGCAGCCGAACGGCACGGCCGGACCGAACCCGTTACGCGGCGGCCCGGCGCCCGGGGCACCGGCCCGTACGGCGACGCCGGCGCCAGCGCCACCCGCACACACTCCCCGGCGGTAGCCGGTCGGCACGGAGTATGGCGGAATCGTGACCGCCGCCACAAGGGCAAGAGGGTTTTCAGACGCGATCGCCCTGGTCAGTGGCCTCAACCCGATAGTTACACGTGCCGCACCAGCCGCTCACCACTCGGTCACGATCTGCGCATCGACCCGCCGTGAACTCTGGCGGAGCCCAGAAATGGGTGCTACACAGTGTCCAGCGCCACTGGTGACACGTGTAACAACATCACGTCGGCCATGGCCCTGCGCGACATCCCTGGCGACTCCGCTGCCCACATCAGCCCGCACGGCGTCGCCCCCCTCCCCCATCCCCTTCCCCTTCCCCTTCCCCATCCCCATCCCCATCCCCCTGCGCTCTCCCCGCTCCGTCCCCCGAGGAGTCGTCATGGCCACGAACGAGATCACCGACCCGGCCGCCCCGCCGGCCGCACAACCGCCCCGCTCCCAGCGCGGGCTCCTGCCCCTGCTGCTCGTCGCCAACTCCGCCATGCTGGCGGTGTACATGGGCGTCGGATCCGTCCTCCTGCCCACCCAGATCGCCGCCATCGCCCCGGACGACAAGGTCGCCCTGCTCGGCCTGATCGGCGGCATCAGCGCGATCTTCGCCACCGCCTTCAACCCGATCGCCGGCGCCCTCTCCGACCGCACCGGCCGCCGCAACCCCTGGATCCTCGGCGGCGCCTTCGCCTCGCTCGCCGGCCTGGCCTTCCTCGGCAACGTCGCCACCGCCCTGCTCGTGGGCATCGGATGGTGCCTGATCCAGGCCACCATGAACATCTACCAGGCCGCCGTCACCGCGATCGTCCCGGACCGCATCCCCGCCGACCGGCGCGGCACCGCATCCGCCCTGGTCGGGCTGGGTCTGCCGATCGGCGGCACCGTCGGCGTGCTCGTCGCCTCGCAGACCGTCGACCACCTGCGGACCGGCTACCTCGTCTTCGGGGCGATCGTCTCCGCCTCCGCGCTGCTGCTGACGCTCTTCTGCCGCGACCTCCCCCGCACCGAGCCGGCCGAGGCCCAGGCCGAGGCCGCCCGCCCCAAGGGCGCCCAGCTGGCCGCGTTCCTGTCCTCCCTCGCCCACCACGACTTCCGCTGGGCCTTCATAGGCCGCGCCCTGATGGTTCTCGGCTACTTCTCCGTCGTCGGCTACCAGCTGTACATCCTCGACGACCACATCGCCCTGCCCGCCGGCCTCACCCCGCCCGCCGCGATCGCCATTCTCACCCCGGTGTCGATGGTCGCGATGGCCGTCTCCACCGTCGTCGGCGGCCTGCTCTCCGACCGCTGGAACCGCCGCAAGGTGTTCGTGGGCGTCTCGGCCGCCCTGGCCGGCCTCGTCATGGCGGTGCCGGTGATCAGCCCGACCTGGACCGGCATGCTCGTCTTCAGCGCGCTCAACGGCCTCGCCTTCGGCTGCTTCATGGCGGTGGACACCGCGCTCGTCACCCTGGTCCTCCCCCGGGCCGAGGACGCCGCCCGCGACATGGGCGTCCTCAACATCGCGAACGCCGGGCCGCAGATCATCGCCCCGTTCGTCGCCTCCGCAATCGTCACCGGGCTGGGCGGATACACCCCGCTCTTCCTGGCCGGCGGCGCACTCTCGCTGATCGGAGCGCTCGCCATCCTCCCGATCCGCAGCGTGCGCTGATCTCCACCCCGTCCCGTACCTCCCCTTCAAGGAGCAACCTGTGAGACACAAGCGAGTTCTGCCGCTGGCCGCGCTGATGCTGTGCACGCCGGCCCTCGCCGGTACGGCACCGGCCGCCGCCGCCCCGCAGACCGCACCCCCGGCGCCGCTGCGGATCCTGCTCACCAACGACGACGGCTACAACGCCCCCGGGATCCGCAAGGCCTTCGCGCGCCTGACCGCCGCCGGGCACGACGTGACGATCGTCGCCCCGCTCACCAACCAGAGCGGCGCCGGCACGAAGATGGCGAGCGCCCCCACCGTCACCGTCCGCCACCCCGAGCCGAAGGTGTGGGCCGTGGACGGCACCCCCGGTGACTCGGTCTCCTTCGGCCTGGCCGAGGTGTTCGAGGGCAACGCCCCCGACCTCGTCGTCTCGGGCACCAACTTCGGGCCGAACCTGGCCTCCCTCGCCACCCACTCCGGTACGGTCGGCGGCGCCGTCGCCGGGCTGGAGTACGGGGTGCCCGCCATCGCGCTGAGCACCGGCGGGATGGCCGTCCCCGATCCGGTCGCCACGGTCAACGCCATGGACCCCACGCTCGACTTCGCGGTCAAGCTGATCGACCAGCTCCGGGCGCGCGCCCGTTCGGGCCCGCTGCTGCCCAAGGGCGTCGGCCTCAACGTCAACCACCCGGTCGTCGGCGCCGACGGCAAGGGCACGGCGCGCGGCGTCGCGACGACGTTCCAGGACCCCCAGGCACCGCTGCGCGCGGACTACACCGACTCGGGCGACGGCACGTGGAAGGTGAACGTCCAGCTCCGCACCCAGCCGGCCGCGAAGGGTGGTGACATCGCGGCGGTGAGCGCCGACCGGATCGCCGTCAGCCCGATGAACGCCGACTGGAACACGGGGCCGGCCGATCTCGCGGTGACCTCGGCGCTGCTGTCCGGGCTGCGGCCGTAGCCTCCCCGACCGGCAGGGGGGGGGGGGGGGGGGGGGGGGGGGGGGGGGGGGGGGGGGGGGGGGAAGGGGGGGGGGGAGGGGGGGGGGGGGCGGGGAGGGAA